>JAGBHJ010000026.1 GCA_017935525.1 Clostridia bacterium
GCTGCTCTTACTCTGCTGATGCAGTTTGCTTTTGCGGCCTCAATGGCTTCCGTAACGTCGGACACGCTGCCCTCCACCACAAGAGTAACCAATCTTCCGCCAAGCTTTCTTTCCCATGTCACAAGATTGACGCTTGCAGTCTTGCACATGATATCAAGAGCGTCAACTGCGGCAACCACACCGGACACTTCCACAAATCCGAGAGATCTCATATTCTATCGTACCTTACTTTCAGATCAAACCTTGGGCAGGATCTTTTCAACGTCTGCATGGGGTCTGGGGATCACATGTGTTGCGATAACCTCACCGAGTCTTGCAGCTGCAGCGGAGCCGCTCTCAACAGCAGACTTAACTGCGCCAACGTCGCCTCTTACCATTACAGATACAAGACCTGAACCGATCTTCTCTGTGCCGATGAGAACTACCTCAGCAGACTTTACCATTGCATCTGCAGCCTCAATAGCTGCTACCAAGCCTCTTGTTTCGATCATTCCGAGTGCTTCCTGTGCCATAATTATATCCTCCGTTTATATAATGAATAAAAATGTATTTCTTTTGTATGCACGCCGTGCATTACTTCTTGTCAAACGCATTGAGGTGCATCATCTTGTCCGCATCCTCAGATACGTTGGCTATTATGTGTGTGGATACAACGCCTGTCAATCTGTTTGCTTCAGCCGCCGCAGCCTCCACCGCCGCCGTTACGTTTTCAACGCTTCCTCTGAATTTAACAAGTATTATAAGCGGTACGTCCAATGCGTCTGCATTGCCCGGCTTATTCTTGTCAAATGTTTCCACCGTTACGTTTGCCGCCTTGCATCCCGCGTCACACGCCGCAAATGCCGCCACAAGTCCGTAAACCTCAATAAGTCCTGCTGCAGAATTACTCATTTTGCCCTACCCTTATTACTTGTTCACGATGGCTATCTTCAAGCCTTCCATGCTGAGATTTGTCTGAAGTGCCTTGTTGATGTCAGCCAGCTCAAACTTGTGAGTGATGAGCTTTTCCATGGGCAAGCCGATTGCCTTTGCTCTCTTGAGGAAGTCAAACGTTGTTGCGTAATCTCTGAGAGTATATACCCAGGAGCCAACCGTTGTGATCTCCTTTGAGCAGATGTCAAAGTGGGGATTGATAGTAGCGTCGCCGCCGTTGATAAAGAATCCCAGCTCGCAAAGTCCGCCGCCGTTACGAATGAACTTGTAGATGTTTGCATGAGCAACGGGTGAGCCCGTACACTGGAATGCAAAGTCTGCCAAATATCCGCCAAATGCACCCTTTACTGCCTCTGCCAAAGCCTCAACGCCCTGGATGTTCTTAAAGTTTACAGAAGCGTTTGCGCCCATCTCCTTGGCAAATGCCAATCTCTGCTCGTTGCCGTCAACCGCAACGATGTTTTCGATACCCATAGTTCTGAGCACCGCAATGCAGATAAGACCGATAGGTCCGCAGCCCTGAACCACAACTCTGGAGTTGAATCTCAAAATGCCCGTTGTCTTTGCTCTTTCCACTGCGTGGATAAGCACTGCGCAAGGCTCGATGAGAATTCTGCTGTCCAGATCCAGGTCGCTTACGTTAAACACGGATGAGCCCTTACGTACCACGATGTAGTCAGCAAACCAGCCGTTAAGGTGGATATCGTCATCGGGCAACAGACCGTAAACGTCTGCACCGCCAACGTTCTGCTTGTTAAGGTCAAACATCGTGATATCGGGGTTGTCCTTAAATATCATACAGGTTACAACCTTGTCGCCAACGGCAAGGGGCTTTCCTGCGCTGTCCTTTGTTACGTTCTTACCGATCTTTACGATCTCGCCCGTACCCTCATGACCCAGAGCAACGGGGATAAGACCAAAGGGATCTCTCTTAAACTCATGAGCGTCTGTACCGCATACGCCGCAGCCCTCAACCTTAACGAGAATATCGTCGTCGCCGATTTCGGGAATGGGGTATTCCTTAACGTCAAAGTTTTCCAGTTTTGTGAGCATTGCAACTCTTGACGTCTTGGGGATCGCACCGCCTGCGCTTGCCTTTGCGGCAGGTGCGGGAGCATTGCCCATATTAGCAATTACTTGCTTTACTATTTCTTCTATTCTAGCTGATTCCAAATTCATATCAGTTCCTTTCCGTATTCTGTGGAGCTCACAGACCCTTTTTCAGCATATCGGCAAAGCATTCTCCGCCGTAGCTGCCAAGATAAGTATCCTCCTGTGCCGTGCCGCCGCTGACACCCAGCCCACCTATTACCTTGCCGTCGGACACCAGCGGAACACCTCCGCCGAATATCACGATCCTGCCGTTATTGGTATGCTGTATGCCGTAGAGTGAGCCGTTTGGCGCCGCCAACCTTGCAAGGTCCGCCGTGGGCATCTTTAACGCCACGGATGTGAATGCCTTGTTCATTGCGATGTCCAGACTTGCTATAAACGCGTCGTCCATGCAATCAACGGTTATGACGTTACCGCCTGCATCCGCAACCGCAACCACCGCGTTTACGCCCATTTCAGCCGCCTTACGCTTTACCGCCTCTACAAGCCTGCGCGCCGTAGCCAGCGTCATCCTTACCTCCTTTGAGGCAGGAGCGCTTTTGCCCTGCTGTGAGAGTACCTGACCCGTGACCTTTTCCACAAGATCTTGTATGTCGTAGCCCATCAGCATCCTCCGTCAGAAACAGAGCTTATATTACTTGCCGAGCTGAGCAAGAACCTTCTTTGTGATCTCTGCGATGATGTCAGCCTCGTTAGCAGAAGCAGCAGACTTTGTGTCGCACAAGCCGCATGTATGGCAGCTGGGCTTACCGCTCTTGAGGTTGGGGCACATATCAGCAGGATGCTTGCCCTTCATACCAAACTGTCTTCTGATCTCAAACAGACCCTTAACCTGCTCCTCGTTGAGCTGCTTGGGACCGCCCAAAACCTTTGACTGGTAGAGCAACTGTGCATAGAACTCAAGGGACTCCATCTTGTGGTATGCAGAGAGCAAGGAGTCGGAATATGCAAGTGCGCCGTGGTTCTCCAGAAGAACTGCGTCAAAATACTGGAGGTACTTGGAAACTGCGTCCGGGATCTCCTCTGTGGAGGGTGTGCCGTACTCTGCTATCGGAACGCAACCAAGAGCGATAACTGCCTCGGGCATGATGGGCTCTGTAAGCGGAATGCCTGCAATAGCAAAGCTTGTTGCGTACATAGGATGAGCGTGTACAACTGACTGTACGTCAGGTCTCTCCTTATAAACTCTCATGTGCATCTTGATCTCAGATGAGGGCTTGAAGCCTTCGTAAGCCTGGATCACCTTGCCGTCTCTATCAACCTTACATATGTACTCAGGTGTCATAAAGCCCTTTGAAACGCCCGTAGGTGTGCAAAGGAATTCGTTATCGTTGAGCTTAACGGAGATGTTACCGTCATTTGCGGCAACCATGCCTCTGTCGTAAATACGCTTACCGATGTCACAGATCTGTTTTTTGATTTCATATTCTGAAGCCATTTTTCTGTTCTCCTTTTTAGAAAAATATTTTATCTTACTGTATTTATCCCGCCGGGAAAGCACACTTCCCCGACGATATAATTCTATCACAAAATGCTCTATTTGTCAATAGCAAACAACATTTTTTTGTTGAAAATATTCGGTTTTTGCTCAAAAAATGTTGGTTTGATGTTGTTTTTACTTCAAATAGTCAATTATTTCCTCTATTCCCTTGTTGTCGTAGCTGCTGGTGAAGAATATTTTCTCGCATCCGCAGTTTTCCAGCCACAGCCTTGCCGCCTCGGGCTGTGCAAATTTGTGGTCACACTTGGTGACGATGCCTATCACGGGTCTTGTCGCCATGCCCACGATATTCGGTGGAAAAAGGCAATACGGCTCTGTTGCGGAGATCATGACAAAAGCGCAAACAGCTACTATCACATCCGAAACCAAAGACTGAGATGTTCCTTTCCAAGCTCCC
>JAGBHJ010000200.1 GCA_017935525.1 Clostridia bacterium
ATGCACATCATTGCTCCCTGGAGAGAATGGGACATCAAGTCCAGAGATGAGGAGATCGACTATGCAGAGGCACATAACGTACCGCTTAAGATAAACAGAGAGACAAACTACTCCAAGGATAAGAACCTGTGGCACCTTTCTCACGAGGGTCTTGACCTTGAGGATGCATGGAACGAGCCTCTCTACGAGAAGAAGGGCTTTTTGGAGATGGGCGTTTCCCCCATTGAGGCTCCCGACGTACCTACATACATCACACTTGACTTTGAGCAGGGTGTGCCCGTAGCGTACAACGACAAGAAAATGAGCGCAAAGGATCTCATCCTTGAGCTTAACAAGGTGGGCGGTGCAAACGGCATCGGCTTGCTGGATATAGTAGAAAACCGTTTGGTTGGTATGAAGTGCAGAGGCGTTTATGAAACTCCCGGCGGTGCGATCCTTTACTTCGCACACAACTATCTGGAGACACTCTGTCTTGACAAGATGACAGCTCACAAGAAGAACGAGCTTGCTATCACGTTTGCAGATCTGGTTTACAACGGTCAGTGGTTTACACCTCTCAGAGAGGCGCTTTCCGCATTTGTTGACAAGACACAGGAGAACGTAACAGGTAAGGTTCGCCTTAAGCTCTACAAGGGCAACATCATCAAGGCAGGCGTTCAGAGCCCGTATTCATTGTACTCCGAGGAGATCGCAACGTTCGGTGAGGACAACGTTTACGACCAGAAGGATTCTGCAGGCTTTATCAACCTCTTTGGCTTGCCCATAAAGGTTCAGGCTCAGGTAAACGAAAAGACAAAGCACCTGAAGAAGTAATACAAAAATAAAGGATAACAGCATGGAAAAAATGTGGGCGGGAAGAACTGCCGGCGCAGTAAACAAGGACGCTGACGACTTCAATTCTTCCATTCATTTTGATTCAAAAATGTACAAGCAGGATATTACCGGTTCAATGCAGCACGCAGCAATGCTTGCTGCATGCGGTATTATTAGCGAAAGTGACAGTAACCTTATAATCGAGACTCTTGAGCAGATATTGGCGGATATAAACGACGGCAAAATAGAGATAAACCCCGACGCCGAGGATATACATATGTTTGTTGAGGCGGAGCTTACCGCAAGGATAGGCGACGTGGGCAAAAGACTGCACACGGCACGCAGCAGAAACGATCAGGTGGCGCTGGATATAAGGCTCTATTTGAGGGACGAAACCAATGGGGTGCTGGAGCTTTTGTATAAGCTTATTGACGCCATCAAGACCCAAGCAGAGGGAAATATCAACACCATCATGCCGGGCTACACCCATTTGCAGAGAGCACAGCCCGTGACCTTTGCTCACCACATGATGGCGTATGCGATGATGTTTATGCGTGACTGCACAAGACTTAAGGATGCCGCCGCAAGGATGAATTATTCCCCCTTGGGCTCATGCGCTTTGGCAGGTACAACCTACCCCATCAACAGACGCATGGTGGCAGAGGGCCTTGGCTTTGACGGCATTACGATGAACAGCATGGACGGCGTTTCCGACAGGGATTTCTGCGTGGAGCTTATGAGCGCATACTCCATAATCATGATGCATTTGTCAAGATTTTCCGAGGAGATAATACTGTGGTCCAGCTGGGAGTTCAAGTTCATTGAGCTTAACGATGCTTTTACAACAGGTTCATCCATCATGCCGCAGAAAAAGAATTCCGACATGGCAGAGCTTGTGAGAGGTAAGACGGGCAGAGTTTACGGCGACCTTATGGCGCTGCTGACGACCCTTAAGGGCTTGCCTCTGGCGTATAACAAAGATATGCAGGAGGATAAGGAAGCGGTGTTTGATGCGGTGGAGACCGTGCAGAAATGCCTCAACATATTTGCTCCCATGATATTGACAATGAAGGTACTGCCCGAGAATATGTACGCGGCGGCGCAGAAGGGCTTTATCAATGCTACTGATCTGGCAGATTATCTGGTGGTAAAGGGCTTGCCCTTCAGAACTGCCTATAAGATAGTGGGCAGCACGGTTGCAAGCTGTATTTCCCAAGGCAAGGTGCTGGAGGATATCACGCTTGACGAGTACAAGCAGATCCATGAGCTGTTTGATGCGGACCTTTACGACGCCATCAAGCTGGAAAACTGCGTGGCAAAGAGAATTTCCGAGGGCTCAGCAGGCCCCGAGGCTGTAAAGGCACAGATAGAATACGTTGCAAACTTTTTGAAGGACGAGGGATACACAGAATGAAAAAGGTATTTATAGACGGTAAGGCGGGCACAACAGGGCTCCGAATTTACGAACGCCTTGAAAACAGAAACGATATAGAGATCATCTCCCTTTCCGAGGAGGACAGAAAAAAGCCCGAGGCAAGAAAAAAGGCGCTTAATGAGGCTGACGTTTGCTTCCTCTGCTTGCCGGACGATGCCGCAAGGGAGTCCGTGTCCTTTATAGAGAACGAAAACACGGTGGTTATTGATACCTCAACTGCTCACAGAACATTGCCCGACTGGGCGTATGGCTTTGCGGAGCTGGGTGAGGCGGCAGAGCAAAAAATTGTGTCATCAAAAAGGATCGCCGTTCCCGGATGCCACGCCAGCGGCTTTATTGCGCTGGTATATCCCTTGATAGAGGCAGGCATTATCCCAAAGGATACGCTCCTTACCTGCCATTCTCTGACAGGCTACAGCGGCGGCGGCAAGAGCATGATAGCGGATTATAACAGCGACGACAGATGCTCTCTTTTGGATGCTCCCAGACAGTACGGAATTACCCAGAGCCACAAGCACCTTAAGGAGATGGTGGCGATATCGGGCATAGAGAATGCTCCCGTATTCTGCCCCATAGTTGCTGATTTTTACAGCGGCATGGAGGTAACGGTGCCGTTGTTCAGCCAAAATCTGTGTGACGGCAAGACCGTTGAGGATATAAAGGCGGCTTATAAGAGCAAATACACGGGTCCCTTGGTAAAATACGTTGAGGAGTCCGACGAAAAGGGATTTTTGTCCGCAGGCAAGCTTTCGGGCAAGGATTCAATGGAGATAGCCGTTTACGGCAACGAGGACAGAATAATTCTTGTTGCAAGGTATGACAATCTTGGCAAGGGCGCAAGCGGTGCGGCAGTTGAATGCCTCAATATCGTTTTGGGCGTTGACAAGCTCACAAGCCTTGAGATTTGACGGGCGAATGAAAGGATAATTATCTTATGAATATGATAAATGGCGGCGTTTGTGCCGCAAAGGGATTTTCCGCAAGCGGTGTGCATTGCGGTATCCGTAAAAACAGAACAAAAAGGGACATTGCGTTGATATACAGCGACGTTGTGGCAAATGCGGCTTGTGTTTATACCACAAACCTGGTTAAGGGCGCACCTCTTTTGGTTACAAAGAAGAACGTTGCAAACGGCAAGGCTCAGGCTATAATCTGCAACAGCGGCAATGCCAATACCTGCAACGCAAACGGCGTGGAGATAGCAGAGCAGACTTGTCAGCTTTTGGGTGACGCGCTGGGTATAGATCCTACTGACGTTGTTGTGGCTTCCACAGGCGTTATTGGTTTGTCCATGAGCATTGAGCCCATTGCAGAGGGCATCAAGCCCCTTATCGACTCCTTGGGTGACAACAGCGAGGAGGCTGCAGAGGGCATAATGACGACGGACACAAGGCTCAAGCAGGTTGCGGTATCATTTGATATAGACGGCGTTGAGTGTAAGATAGGCGGCATTGCCAAGGGCTCCGGTATGATCCACCCCAATATGGCTACGATGCTGGTGTTTATTACCACGGAC
>JAGBHJ010000027.1 GCA_017935525.1 Clostridia bacterium
ACCGACGACAGCATTTCTTTGGGGAGCATAAAGAAATTGAACTTGTCACCCTCTGCGCCCTCTGTAAGTGAGAATACGTCCTCCTCAAACTTGGGGAACTGACCTGCCGTGTATCCGCACTGATATGTGAGAATGTGGGGAGGCAGCATAAACTCGTAGCCGTCTGCCAGGTGGCACTCAATAAAGAAGTTGATAAGAGCCCATTCCAGCTGAGCGCCCAAGCCCTTGTATATCCAGAAGCCATTACCGCCAAGCTTTGCGCCGCGGGGGTAATCAACCAGGTTGAGGGACGTTGCCAGCTCTACGTGATCCTTTGCCTCAAAGTCAAACACGGGCTTTTCTCCGTAAACGGAAACAACTGCGTTTGCCTCCTTGCCGCCGGGAACAACGTCATCAGCAGGCAGGTTGGGCAATGCGTCCATAAACTCCTTGATCTTTGCAGTCATAACTGCCAGCTCGCTGTCCAGCTGACGGATCTCCTCGGAAAGTGCCTTCATCTCGTTCATGATTCCGGACACATCCTGACCCTGCTTCTTCAACGCAGGGATCTGCTTGGAAACCTTGTTCTGCTCTGCCTTCTTCTCCTCCACCTTTGTCATAAAGGCGCGCTTTTCTACATCCATTTTCAAAAGCCCGTCGATGTCTGCGTGGCAGCCCTTGGCAGCCAGACGCTCCTTAACATATTCGGGATTCTGACGTATCAAATTGATATCCAACATACCAATTTTCTCCTTCCGTATATTAACTGAAATTATTTAATTATCTTATTTTTCTTGTCTGCATAAATGCAGTATATTCCTCCAGCCCTGCTTCCAGCAAAGAGCTGTAATACTTGCCCCAATAATAATCCGAAAAACCGTTTTCCAAGGAGTATTCCATAAACTCCGCGGAAAGCTCATCCAGCTCCTTGCGGATATTGTCATACTTCCACAGCAGGGTCTTATCCTCAGTCACCTCAACGGGGTCACAGAATACGCTTTCATACACAAATCTCACGTCTGCCTTATCCAAAAAGGCCTCCTGTGCGGTGTATCTGTCAACGTAGCCTGCCACCTTTACCTTGTCCCAGGGAGTGGTGGTAAACAGTCTTCCGATAGTATAGTCGCTGACCTTGCCGTCGTCGGGGTCCAGCCTCGGAGTCACCTCGTCGGAATAGAACACGGAAAACTCCATCTCGCCATTGTCGTTTACGGTATAGCATTCGTCCTTGGCGCCAAAGCTTGACCACATTATGCCGTCGTCGCTTGCCAGCCAATTCAAAAACTGCATGATGGCATCAGCCTTTTCGTCATCCGTTGCGGCAGAAATGCAGGTAGCCTCGTCGATATACGGCGAATTCAACTGCAACACGGGTGTTGTGGTACTATCAGCCGCTATCAAGCTGTCCGCTATGGTCCATTTTTCGTCCTGCACGTCCGTCAGATAGAGGTAATTGTAGGTATTTGTAAACTCCACTATCTGCTTGCCCGCAGATGCCACCGAGTCGTACTCACTTGACGTGTACGATACCACCTTGCCATCCTTTGAGGGCACAACGCCCAGCTTCATAAACTTATAAAGCCATTCAAGGGACTTGTACCATTCCTCCTGAGCATACAGATAAAAAACGTTGCCGTACTCGTCCGCCTGCCACGCCTCATCCGTCAGACCGTATGCATTCAACAACGCCTTCAGATGCAGCGACTCGTACTCATTGGTCCACAGCACGGACGCCGCGCTGTGCCTTTCCTTGTACGACGTAAGAACGCTGTAAAGTCCCTCCACCGTTTTGGGGAAGCTGAAATCCTCATCCTCAAAAACTTCGCTGTTGTATATCCATCCCAAGGATGTGCGTCTGTTTACGGGCACCAAAAAATACTCCCCGTCAAACGCTACACCGTCTGCAAGCTCCTTTTTTGTGTATTCCCACGCGGCCCCGTCAGTCCAGAGCCCGTAATAATTCTCCAGCTTGCCCCTGTCGCCCGAAAGGTCTCTTAAGTGGCCCCTGTTTACAAGCTCCTTTGCAGTTGCGGTGGAAATACCGGTCGCCAGATTGGGCGACATATCGGAAACGTACATATCCAGCACTCTTTGGCTCATATTCTGTGACCTCATGTGCTTTTCCGTTACGGAAAGTCCAAAATTCAGCAATATGAACTCCAGCGCCTGTGTGGAAAGCGGCTCCTCTGCCACTCTCAACCACGTGATCTCGTGGATCTTGTCGTATTTGATTATAGGGTCGGAGGTGGTGCCACCCTGGGGTGGCTTAACCGTAGGGCTTGCCGCACCCGAGCTTGTGCCACAGCCGCTTATCAGCATCAGCCCTGCCAGCAAAATGCAAAGCAGCCGCACCCTCTTTTGCCCCTTCATCACGTATTCAGTGCTTTAAGGTAACCGACGATGAAAAGATCAATATCGCCGTCCATTACCGCCTGCACGTTGGCTGTCTTTATCTCCGTTCTGTGGTCGTTTACCATAGTGTACGGGCAGAATACGTAGGAACGTATCTGTGAGCCCCACTCTATCTTCTTGACCTCACCCTTGATCTCGGAGAGCTTATCCATTTCCTCCTGCTCCTTCAAAGCCATCAGCTTACCGCGGAGCATATTCATAGCGGTCTCTCTGTTCTGTATCTGCGAACGCTCGTTCTGACACTGAACCACGATTCCCGTGGGCAAGTGTGTGATACGGATAGCGGACTCCGTCTTGTTGACATGCTGACCGCCCGCACCGGATGAACGGTAAGTATCGACTCTCAAGTCCTCCTGGCGGATCTCGATGTTGATCTCCTCGTCAAGCTCCGGCATAACGTCTGCGGAAGCAAATGACGTATGGCGCTTCTTTGCCGCATCAAAGGGAGAAATTCTTACCAATCTGTGAATTCCTCTTTCTGCCTTCAGATATCCGTAGGCATACTCGCCCTCGATCCTCAGCGTTACGCTCTTTACGCCCGCTTCTTCACCCTCAAGGTAATCCAGAGTTGTGACCTTAAAGCCCTTGTTCTCCGCCCAGCGAGTATACATTCTCAAGAGCATACCCGTCCAGTCGCAAGCTTCTGTGCCGCCCGCACCTGCGTGAAGGCTTATTACCGCATTCTTTTTGTCATGAGGTCCGTCAAGCAATGTTTCCAGCCTCAATGTTTCCAGCTTAATCTCAGCCTCATCCAGCAGCACCTCCGCCTCATTGAGGGAATCCTCATCCTCAACCTCCTCGTAGAAGGAAATGAGCGTTGCCGCATCGTCAAGCTTTGTCATAAGATCCTTGTGGATCTCTATCTTTGTGGTGCAACCCTTAAGCTCTGCGTTGAGCTTATTCATTTTGTCGGGGTCTCCCCATACCTCGGGGTCCGACAGAGTCATATTTAACTCCTGTACTCTGATCTCCATTGCACCCAGGTTAAAGTGCATCACCTACCTGTTTTATGACTTCCAATAGATAGTCAAGCTTCTGCTTTGCTGAATCTATCTGCATATTTTTCACCCTCTCTGTGTTGTATTATTATTTTATAAAAATTATTTTGCCTTATTATCCTCTGCCGCAGGAGCGCCCTCGCCCTTACCGCAGCACTGCTTGTATTTCTTACCGCTTCCGCAGGGACAGGGGTCATTCCTTCCCGGGAGCTTTTTTGCCACCACCGTGGTCACTACCTTTGCAGGCTCGTTGATAACGATGCCGTCGCTGGTTCTGTTTACCTTCATGTTCTCCGCAGGGTCAGCCGTCTGTCTTTGCATATTGGAGATATCCTCACGTCTGATGGTCAGGCTGAACAGAGTCTTGAGCGTTTCGTGCTGGATAGCTGTTGTCATCTCGTCAAACATATCAAAGGATTCCTTCTTATATTCCATAATAGGATCTCTGTTTGCATATGCTCTCAAGCCAACGCCCTCACGAAGCTGGGACATTGCGTCAATATGGTCTCTCCACTTTTTATCAACGACTGTAAGAAGAACTATTCTCTCAAGGTCACGCATGATCTGGGCGGAGCTTTCCGCTTCTTTCTTTGCGTATTCCTCCTTAGCCAGTCTCTTGATATCCTCAATAAGGGATTCCCTCGTGCTTTCTCTCTTTTCCTCATCGGTAAAGCGGAGCACACCTCTGGGCATAAATACGCTTTCGATGTATTCGATCATGCCGTCAAAATTGTAATCCATGGAGTCGTCGGAGCCTGCCGTATATGCGGTAACGATGTCCTCCACCACCGTATCTATCATATCCATGATAAAGGTGTTGACGTCCTCGCCCTCAAGCACTCGTCTTCTCTGCTCGTATATAAGCTCTCTCTGGCGATTCATAACGTCGTCATACTGGAGCACGCTCTTTCTGATGGAGAAGTTTCTGCCCTCAACTCGCTTCTGGGCGTTTTCTATCTGCTTGGAGAGAATGCCCATTTCCAAGGGAGTGTTGTCCTCGGGGTTCAAGGTATCCATAATTCCCTGCAGTCTGTCGGAGCCAAACAATCTCATCAGCTCATCCTCAAGGGATACGTAGAATCTGGATCTACCCGGGTCACCCTGACGACCTGCACGGCCTCTCAGCTGGTTATCGATACGTCTGCTCTCGTGTCGCTCCGTACCTATTATATACAATCCGCCAAGAGCAGTAACCTTTTCCTTTTCCGCATCGGTCTGCACCTTGTACTTTGCCACCTTTTCAGCAAAGACCTTTCTGCCGTCAATAACGTGGTCATCCGTGGTCTCCTCGTAGGTGTCAACAAGCTCCAGCACGTCGGGCTCCCAGCCCTCTCGCTTCATCTCCTGCTTTGCCATTATCTCCGGGTTACCACCCAGCATAATGTCGGTACCTCTACCTGCCATGTTTGTGGCAATGGTGATGGCGCCCAATCTGCCCGCCTGGGCAACTATTTCAGCCTCTCGGTCGTGGTACTTTGCGTTGAGCACCTGGTGCTTGATGCCCTTGCGCTTCAGCATTGCGCTGAGCTGCTCGGACTTTTCAACGGAAACCGTACCCACCAGCACGGGCTGACCGCTTCTTGCGCACTCCGCAATATCGTTTACGATCGCCTGAAGCTTTGTCTTCTCCTTTGCGTAAACAACGTCGTTCATGTCCTCTCTGATCATGGGCTTGTTTGTGGGAACGATAACAACGTCCAAGGCGTATATCGCCTTAAACTCTGATTCCTCAGTCTTTGCCGTACCCGTCATACCGGAGAGCTTTTTATACATACGGAAGAAGTTCTGGAATGTGATCGTTGCCAGCGTTACGCTTTCACGCTCAACCTTAACGCCTTCCTTTGCCTCTATCGCCTGATGTAAGCCGTCGCTGTAACGTCTGCCCACCATCAAACGTCCCGTAAATTCGTCAACGATGACTACCTGACCGTCCTTGACAACGTAGTCAACGTCCCTTTTCATATTAAAGTGAGCTTTTATAGCCTGCTGGATGTAGTGCTGCAGCTCAATATTCTCTGCATCTGCCAGGTTATCTACGTTAAAAAATCGTTCCGCCTTGACAGTACCCTCGTCAGTCAGGTAAACGCTCTTTGCCTTTTCGTCAATTCCGTAATCGCTTTCGTTGAGTCGGGAAGCAAACTTATCCGCAGTAAAGTACATGGACGTGGATTTTTCGCCCTGACCGGAAATGATAAGCGGTGTTCTTGCCTCATCAATAAGGATGGAGTCCACCTCGTCGATAATACAGAAGTTGAGCATGGGGATAACCATTCTCTCCTTTTCCTTTACCATATTATCACGCAGGTAGTCAAATCCCAGCTCGTTATTCGTGACGTAAGTAACGTCGCAGCCGTAGTTATACTGTCTTTGCTGGGCATCCATCTCTCTGAGGATCAAACCGCAGGTCATTCCCAAAAAGTTGAATATTTTACCGATAAAAGCGCACTGTGTCTTTGCGAGATATTCGTTTACGGTAACAATGTGCACACCGTTGCCGCTTAACGCATTGAGGTATGCAGCCATAGGAGCAACAAATGTCTTACCTTCACCTGTTTTCATCTCTGCGCATCTGCCCTGATGCAGAATTATAGCGCCGATGACCTGCACGTAGTAGGGCTTTTTACCCAGCACACGCCAACAAGCCTCCCTTTCCACCGCAAAGGCCTCCACCAGAATATCATCCAGTGTTTCACCGTTTGCCAGCCTTTCTTTGAATATGCGCGTATAGTCGCGAAGCTCCTCGTCCGTTTTGCTTTGCATAACGGAATCCAGCTCCTCTATTTTATCCGCGATCTTTGAGATCCTTTTGATCTCCTTCTCATTGGGATCGCCGAAAATTGCCTGTATGAGTCCCATAAGCCAACCCTTTCCTTTGGCAGAAGCCACTTTTTTGACGGGGAAATACCCGCTAAAAAGTATTATCTACCTATTATATTCATTTTAATATTGTATCACGAGATCGCATTTTATGCAAGAGGGAATTTTGATTTTTCGAGGAAAATTATGTAAATTTTTCATAAATTTTGCCGTTGGCGGCAAAAACGTTTTTTCACAGGCAACACCAGAAGAATACCTTTGCCGATCTTAACGTCTATATATCCGTAGGGAAGTTCTTTGAATACCTGACTGCGCCCCAGGGTAAAGCCCTTGCGAGGCGATATCTCTGCTCGTGAAGAAAAGAAGGACAATACAAACGAAATCTGGTGCGAGAAAACAACGCCACCTCGCACAAGTGCCGAAATATGTGATGCAACGGGGGGAGGGTTTCTTAAGGGAGGGGAGGGAGTAGGAAACCCTTGCCAGAATAAATTATAGTGCGAGCAGTGAAAACAGAAAATCCATGCCGCTAAACAACGCTCTTTGGCAAGGGTTGAGTTCCCACCCTCCATTAAGCGCGTCTTTGCAACTTTCTGCGCGGGCAGAAAGTGGGGTGTATTAGTCGCGACAATTATAGCTTCAGAAACAAAAATACCATGCTGAAGGAACCAGAATTTGGTATTACGGGTACCCGCCCCCCACGCAGAGATCCAAGGCGTAACCTCCGCACGGTAACAAAAACTCCCCCTCGGCATCAATTCCGCCGAGAGGGAGCAAAAATACGAATCACATTACTTCTTCGCAACAATATCTATTACCGTCACCTCGGGTCTGTTGAACAGCCTCAAGGGTATTGTGCTGGCGCCAAGCCCCGCACTTATAACCAGATTCATTTTCCTTATCTTAAAATGTCCCATGTCATACTTGGGAAACAGCCTTATACTGCTGGGTGTAAACACGCCTCCCACAAAGGGCAGTCTCATCTGTCCGCCGTGGGTATGTCCGCACACCATCAGATCCACGCCCTTTTTTGACATTGCTTCCACCTCGCAAGGTCTGTGGCAGAGCACCAGGTCAAACTTTTCCCCGTAATAAGGCACCATAATCTCATCCAGTCTCTCCTCAAGAGTCTTGTAAACCACGTTTTCGCTGAGGTAATCCGTCATACCAATTATGTTTATTACGTTGCCGTTGCAGTCAAAGGGCTCAAACTCGTCGTTCAGCACTCTTATGCCCGCCTTTTCTGCGTAGCCCGCCACCTCAAGATCTCGTCTTGCGCTGAATTCGTGGTTCCCCAGCACCATAAACGTAGGCGCAAGCCTTGGCAAGGCCTCAAACAATGGCATATACGATCCCCCCACCTTTCCGTAGGAGTCCGCAATGTCCCCGCCGATAAGTATGGCATCGGGGGAAAGTTCCTCCACCTTTTCTATCAGTCTGACGTTGTCCTTTCCGTAGGATCTTTCATGAAGGTCGGTAACCACCACAAGCCTTGTAATTCCATCTCCGTCTATCTTGTCGCTGGAGATCAGATACCGCCTTACCTTAAGCCATAACGCACCCGCCACAAAGCTTCCGATGCAGGTCATTCCTATCACAAGCACCGCCGCGATCAAATAGTACATTCCACTCCTCCTTATCTTGCTCTTTCCACCAGCCACTCCGCCGCCTCACGGAGGTTTCTTGCTGCGCAGATCTCAAGGTCGTCCTCAAAATCCTTTGCCGCATCCATATTGTCCCTCGGGATGATTATTCTGCGGAAGCCTGTCTTTGCCGCCTCGGAAATTCTCTTTTCTGCAAATGATACGCCCCTTATCTCCCCCGCAAGGCCAACCTCGCCAAATACGCAAGTCCCCTTTGGCATCACTATGTTCCTTGCGGACGAATACACCGCCAACGCCGCCGCCAAGTCAATGGCAGGCTCGGATATCCTCAAGCCACCTGCAATATTGAGAAAAATGTCCTTGCTGAGTATGTCCATGCCCAGTCTGTTCTGCAGCACTGCGCACAAAAGGGATATCTTGTTGTAATCCATACCGCCAACAACGCATTTGGGTCTGCCCTCGTATGCGTTGGACGATACCAGCGCCTGCACCTCCACCAGCACGGGCATGGTGCCGTTCATGGACGCCACCACCACCGAGCCCGGCACGTCAAAGCTCTGCTTGGACACAAACAGCTCCGATGGATTATATATTTCCGTCAAGCCGTTTTGCCCCATCTCAAATATAGCGATCTCGTTTGTAGGGCCAAACCTGTTCTTTACCGCACGGAGAATTCTGAAGGAATGGTCGTCATTGCCCTCAAAATACAGCACAGTATCCACCATGTGCTCCAGAATTTTTGGTCCTGCAATGGCACCTTCCTTTGTAACGTGGCCCACCACCAGCACGGGGATGCCCTCCTTCTTTGCCAGCGCCATAAACGACGCCGTTGCCTCCCTCACCTGCGCAATACTGCCCGAAACAGAGGATATCTCCTTTTTGTTCATGGTCTGTATGGAGTCCACTATCAAAAAGTCGGGGCGTTCATCCAAGGTCCTGCCTATAACGGAGTCCATATCCGTTTCCGCATAGAGGAAAATATTATCCGTTGCGATCCTGAGTCTTTCCGCCCTCAGCTTTATCTGGCTCATAGACTCCTCTCCGGACACATAAAGCACCTTTTTGTTGCCCTCGCAAAGGTATTTGCTTATCTGGAGCATCAACGTGGACTTGCCGATACCGGGGTCACCGCCGATCAACACCAGCGACCCCTCCACCAAGCCTCCGCCCAGCACTCTGTCCAGCTCACTCATACCCGTCTTAAAGCGGATGGAGCTGTCCGTTGTAACCTCGCTGAGGCGCACAGCCTTGCCCGCGGCAGATGATGCCGCCTTTTGGGGCTCCTGCTGAAGCTCCTTTACGTCAAAGCTGTCCCAAGTTGAGCATGAGGGGCATTTGCCTATCCATTTTGACGTCATGTACCCGCATTCGCGGCAGACGTATGCCTTTGTATTCTTGTTAGCCATAATTACAGCCTTTCCACGCTTGCGGTGATCAGTATATTCTCATGCACAGTAAAGTCGTCCTCCGCCCAATCAAGAACGTACTCACTCTTTCGTGCGTTGTTGTTTGCCAGTATGCACTCGGAAAGCTTATCCTCCACAGTCTTCTGGATAAGTCTCTTAAGAGGTCTTGCTCCGTAGACTGGGTCATATCCCTTTTCCGCCAGCATATTTCTTGCCATAGGCGTTGCCGTTACCGTTATTCCCTTTTCCCCGATGCGGTCAAAGGTATTCTTCAGCATTATATCCACAATGTTGAGCATATCCTCCCTGCCAAGCTTGGAGAATGTGATGATGTCGTCCAGTCTGTTTATAAACTCGGGGCGGAATATCCTCTTTATCTCCTGGTCAATAAGCTCCTTCATCGCCTCGTGGTCGTTCTTTTGAGTTTCTCCGCTTGCAAAGCCCATTGTATTCTGCTTTTTAACAAGGGATGCACCCGCATTGCTTGTTAGCACTATAACGGTGTTGCGGAAGTTGACCGTCCTGCCCTGTGAATCCGTCAGTCTGCCGTCGTCCAACAGCTGAAGCATTATGTTAAACACGTCGGGATGCGCCTTTTCCACCTCGTCAAACAGCAACACGGACTAGGGCTTTCTCCTTACTCTCTCCGTCCACTGACCGCCCTCGTCGTAACCGATGTATCCCGGAGGCGAGCCGATCAGCTTGGAGACGGAGTGCAGCTCCATGTATTCGCTCATGTCTATTCTGATGAGCGCATCCTCATCCCCAAACAAAGCCTCTGCCAACGCCTTACAAAGCTCCGTCTTGCCCACGCCCGTGGGACCAACAAACAAAACCGTACCGATGGGTCTTCTGGGGTCTGCAATACCCGCACGGGATCTTCTTATTGCAGCGGAAATTGCGTGTACCGCCTCATGCTGACCCACCACTCTCTGATGGAGCACGTCCTCCATCTTCAAAAGCTTCTGCTTTTCGTCCTCGCTTATCCTTGCAACGGGGATACCCGTCATAAACGACACCACTCCCGCAATGCTTTCGGGGGTAACTGCCAACCTTTCGGAATACAGCTCCTGCTGCCATTTTTGCATTTCGGACTCCATCTGCTCCTTGATGCTTCTCTCCTTGTCACGGCAGATAGCGGCAGTCTCAAAATCCTGGCGAGCAACTGCGTCCTTTTTCTCGTTGCCAATCTCCTCCAGCTGATCCTCCAGCCACTTTAATGACGGCGGCTCTCTGTGGACAGAAAGCCTTACTCTTGATGACGCCTCGTCAATAACGTCTATCGCCTTGTCGGGCATATATCTGTCCGCTATATATCTTTCCGCAAGGGACACCGCCGTGTGGATAGCCTCGTCGGATATTTCTACCCCGTGGTATTCCTCGTAGCTCTTGCGCAGGCCCTTTAATATCTCCACGGTCTCGTCAAACGACGGCTCGTTTATCATCACGGGCTGAAAGCGTCTTTCCAGCGCGGAGTCCTTCTCTATGCTTCGCTTGTACTCTCTGGTGGTGGTAGCGCCTATCACCTGGATGGTACCCCCTGCCAGGGCGGGCTTTAATATATTTGCCGCATCCATTGAGCCCTCTGCTCCGCCTGCGCCCACTATCGTGTGTATCTCATCAACAAAAAGCAGTACCTTGGGATTTTTTCTGACCTCGTCAACCAGCTTATACAGCCTTTCCTCAAACTCTCCCCTGTACTTTGCTCCCGCTACAAGGGCGCCCATCTCCAGCGAAAGTATATCCTTTTCTTTCATTATATCGGGTACGTTGCCCGATGCTATCCTCTGGGCAATTCCCTCTGCAATAACGGTCTTGCCCACACCGGGCTCGCCTATCAGCACGGGATTGTTCTTTGTTCTGCGGCAAAGTATCTGCAGGACTCTGTCTATCTCCTTTTCCCTGCCTATAACGGGGTCAAACTCCCCTGCCCTCGCCTTTGCAGTAAGGTTTTTGGTGTACCTTTGCAGCATGGAGGTATAATGTTCCTCCTTTTTTGCCTCGGGTTTTGGCATCTCCACCGCCTTTTCCTTTGTAAAAAGGTCCTCAAAGGTCTTCAGCATTCCGTCGGCATCAATTCCGCAGGCAACTATGCTCTGTCTGCCCTTGCAATCCTTGTCACGCAAAAGCTCCATGGCAATGTGCTCCGTATTTATCGTGCCGTTTTCCTCCTGCTTGGCAATATTGGCGCATCTCTGGAAAAGCGCCTTTGCCTTTGCGGTATATGATATTATATTTGTATAAGTAACCTCCGTATCCTTTACCAGCTCTGCTACTGCCGCCCTTGCCTTTTCCAGCGTCAGCCCCAGCTCGTTGAATACAAAGCACACGTCGGACTCCTCATGCAGAAGTCCCAACAGCAAATGCTCCGTTCCGACAAAGTTCTGCTTTAATACCCTCGCTTCCTCCGCCGCAAGGTCCAGCACCTTTTTTGCATTGTCGGACATATTATTGAATATTTCCATATAGCTCATCCTTTCATTATTAAAGCATCGACCTTAACACGGGAGCAAATTCCTCCCGCATTATTCTCGCCCGCACGTAATCCTCGCTCTCCTCGGGGTCAATGCCGTTACGTGCCATGTATTTTTTGATATAAAAGCTTTGTCCCATGCTCATATATCTGTCTATATCCTCAAGCTCCATATCCAGCTCGCCAAGCTCCACACCCATCCTTATGTGGGAAACGGACATCATAAAGTCGTGATAATTAAGTATTCTCGCCGTGGCAAGCACTCCCAAGCCCCTCCACACCTGGTCACGCACGTTTTGCGTCTGTGTGGCAATAAGCTTTGACCGCAACTCCTCCTCTGCATCGATTATCAGCTTGACTCCGTCCTTTACCTTGGCGATTATCTCCTCCTCGGTGACGCCAAGTGTAAAAGCATTCATTATATAGTACATTTTGCCAGACACCCTGTTTTTGTCCCTGCAAAACGGGCGGAGTATCAGCCCCATGTCCTTCAGCTTTGTCATAAGGGATATAAACGCAGGCAGATTGTTGGGCTGCTCCAACGCTGTCAGATGCATCAGCACCGCTATTTTTAAGCCCGTGCCGCAACACAACGGGTTTGCCGTCAAAAATCCGCTTTTGTCGTTGGCTGCAAAGGGAATTCTTCTGGAAAGTCCGTTCACCACTGCGCAGGCGCTGTTGTACGCAGAGTCAATGTCCAGCCCCGAGCGCATACCCTCAACTATAATATGCTCGCCCTCGTTGGTAAGTATCTGGGATCTGCCGTCGGGGGAAATTATTGCCGCCTTTTTTATGCCGTTATTGACGGCTTTGTCCTCGGGCATATCCTGCCAATATATTTCATCGTGATCCTTGCCCTCCTTAAGGTAGGTCTTTGTGTATTTTTCCTCACCCCAAAGAGCGTCCGCCACCTGCTCCACGTTTCTGTTTACGTCGTCGGCGTCGTCCTCGCTTATTTTTCCTGCAAAGGGCACGCCCTCGACGTTACGGAAAAACCTTACGTAGGTGGAGACTGCAAATCTGTACTGCTCCGCACTCATTCCTCCACCTCCTCGGCAGGTAAACTGCTCTCCTTTAGCCTTGCGATCTGATCCCTCAGCCTTGCCGCCTCCTCATAATCCTCCGCCAATGGCTTTTTTCTGCTTCAGCTGCAGCTTCAGCACTTGGCTTTGGATGTTTTGCGGCTGCTCCTCCTTTGACGGCGTTGTAAGGTGCAGTATCTTATCCAGCTGACTGCCGAACGCCTCGTAGCACTCTCCGCAGCCCAGCATACCCGTCTTCACAAAATCCTTGTAGGTGGTACCACAACCGCTGCAGGTAATATCGGGCATTGACGCCTCTATCTTTGCCAGCCTTTCGTCGCTTGCCTGTTTTATCTCGCCCATCAGCTTAAGAATGGTCTCCGAAGACGGCTTTTCCCTCAGCTTGTGCAGCTGGGCGCATTCCTCGCAGATGTACTGCTGCTTTCTTGTTCCGTTTATATCAATATTTATACACACCGTGGCTATCCTTTTGCCACACAATTGGCACATCATATCCATCACTCCTTATTCCATCAACGTGCTTATCATGGACTTCAACAGCGCCGCCCTGTTTTGCGGTGCCGCCTCGGGCGCCATCAGAGGGCAGTCCTTTACCGCGCGGGCTATCAACAGCGCCTCCCGCTGGGTCACAATGCCTCTTTCCATAAGCCCCGTTACCGTCTGCATGGCTTGCGCCTCGCTTATGGCATCGCCTATACTATTTATAATATGCAGTATATACTCGTTTCTTGTCATATCCACGCTGGTTATCCTGATATATCCTCCCCCGCCCTTTCTGCTGGTGACGATATACCCCTTATTTGTATTGAACCTTGTGGCAAGCACGTAATTGATCTGGGACGGCGCACAGTTAAACTTTACCGCCAGCTCGTTGCGCTTCAGCTCCAGCTCGCCGTTTTGCTGGGATATCAGCTCCTTCAAAAACAGCTCTATCACATCGCTTGTATTATGCATCACTGTCACTCCTTTGTTTTTGACTTTCTTTGACTTTATTATACTATATAATTCGACTTTTTGCAACTGTTATTTATCCCCAAATGCAAAAATGTTAAAATAAATTCATTTTTTCTTCACAAAAACCAATATCTTCCCCATTGACAAATTGCAATATAAATAGTATAATATACATGTATGGAAATTGGGTCTTCAGGCGCATTTTCTAACCCATCAACTTACTTTTTCAGAAGGTAAGCATCCCTTGCAATGCATGGGGTGCCAAAAATATTTTTTACTACAAAAGGAGATTCATCTATATGGCTGGTACTATATCAAGAGGAATCAAAGCACCCATTATCAAAAAGGGTGATGACATTGTTAAGATCGTGGCTGACTCTGTTGAGCAGGCGATGAAGGAAGACGGCTTCTCCCTTAAGGATAGGGACATTGTTGCTGTTACAGAGGCTGTTGTTGCTCGTGCTGACGGCAACTACGCATCTGTTGACGACATCGCGGCTGACGTAAAGGCAAAATTCGGCGATGAGCCTGTGGGCGTTGTTTTCCCCATCCTCAGCCGTAACCGTTTTGCCATCTGCCTCAAGGGCATTGCAAGAGGTGCAAAGAAGATCGTTCTGATGTTCGGCTACCCCTCCGACGAGGTTGGCAACCACCTTTTTGACGCTGACCTGCTGGACGATTGTGACATCAACCCCTACACAGACGTGCTGTCCCTGGAGCAGTACCGCAACGCATTCGGCTTTGCAAAGCATCCCTTTACAGGTGTTGACTACGTTGAGTATTATTCCGAAATCATCACGGCAGAGGATTGCGAGCTTGAGGTAATCTTTGCCAACAAGCCCGAGGCGATCGTTCCTTACACAAAGAACGTCATTTGCTGCGACACTCACACAAGACTCAGAACACAAAAGAAGATCATCAAAAACGGCGGCACAAAGGTGCTCACGCTGTGCGACCTTTTGGCAGAGCCTGTAAACGGCAGCGGCTTCCAGCCCGACTACGGTCTTTTGGGCTCCAACAAGGCAACGGAGGAAACAGTTAAGCTCTTCCCCAAGAACGCTCAGGAGGTGGCAAACGCCATCAGCAAGGAGCTTTCCGCAAGAACAGGCGCAAACATTGAGGCTCTGGTTTACGGCGACGGCGCATTTAAGGATCCCGTTGGTAAGATCTGGGAGCTGGCTGACCCCGTGGTTGGCGTAGGCTACACGGACGGTCTTATCGGCTTGCCCAACGAGCTTAAGCTGAAGTTCCTGGCAGATAACGACTTTGCAGACCTTTCCGGTGAGGCTCTCCGCAAGGCTATCGTGCAGAAGATATCGGAAAAGGAAGGCAACCTTAAGGGTACAATGGTGTCCGAGGGCACAACACCCAGAAGGCTTACCGACCTTATCGGCTCTCTGTGTGACCTTACCTCCGGCAGTGGTGACAAGGGCACACCCATTATCGTAGTGCAGAATTACTTCAACAACTACGCAAACGACTGATAAAAGAAAATCAACCCCGTCGACGAGGCAATCTCATCGGCCGGGCTTTTTACGAAAATGAGCCGACCCCGCAGGGTCGGCTCTGATTTTACTATATTATTTTTACTTTGCTTCTACTGCAGTTCCCTTTACCGTTGTTTCCAAAACGGAAGTTGCAAGGGAGATCGTGTTGGGGTTAAAGAGGTATGATGCAAATCCTTCCAGATTCTCAACTATTGATGAATAATTTACGTTATCCGGTCTGGACAAAACAATGTACGCATCTTCATACAGTATATTTACAGAGTATAACTTTCCCTCAAAATCGTATGACATAGAAATATTGTCAGCAAAAGATACCGTCCAAACCTTATCTTGCTTTCCGGTCTTCAGCTGTGTCACATTTCCATTTTCATACAATGAGCTGTTATAATCGCAATAATCGTACAGGTCGTATCTATTCATTCTATCCTGGGCATATATCTTGTCATGTACATCACGCTCTGACTCAAACGCTCCAGGAACCAAATAGTATACATTCACACCAAAGCTACCATTACCTAAACCAAAGTATTCTCTGAAATAAACATATCCATTCAACTTTTTTTCAGGCATCTGATAATACCAAACATTATAGTAATTCATTGTTGACATATCAAATAACTTATCCAAAGGAAGATCCTCTGTTCTTCCCGGTGACAAAGTTGTTCTCAACAAATCAGTTGTTTCTTCGCCCTGCTCCACAAATAACTTATAGTCGTAATAATTACGTACCTTTAAGAAATCAAGGGTCTTATTAGCAGCAGCCAACACAACCTCCTGTGATGAAGGTCCGTTTACAATAACTGCTTCATCATCAGCATCGATAGAGCCGATTCCGCCGGTTGAAATATCACTGCTTACTATTTCGGACTCGTCCCCACCCCGGTTATTTGGCAGGTCGTTATCCGCTTGCTCCTTGCAGCCTGCAAAGGAAAGCAGCATCATCGCAGCAAGTATAGCTGCTATCCACTTTTTAATTGTCATATTTATTATCCTCCTCTCGATAATCAATGATTATATGTGTCCGCATTCTCTATAAGGTCTGCTATACATCCAGAACAAAGCGGTACATCTTCTCTTACCCCAGCAGTATTTGCTCCTGAGCCAAAAATACAACTAGCATAATAATAACTTCCTTCACTAGGATGATCTTGCAGTCCATACAGTTCCAAAATAGCGCGCACAAATATCATCGTTTCATGATCAGTTTCAGTCTTAAAATCCTTGATAAGAACAAGATCTCTATCCGTCCTTACAAGATTAAAAATTCCTGCAGCGCTTGTACTATCCACATGAGTCGTATTAAGAGCACGACACATTTCGTGTCCTGTAAATACCGCCCTCACCTTACCTGACGTAGCCGTTAATCTGTAGAAATTATTGTACAAATTTGTGTGGTGATACGTCTTCAATGTTTGTGCCGTTGAATCTTCGCAAGTGCCGCAAGCACACAGCGATGATACAGTAGATTTTCCTGCACAAGAAGTTGTCGGATTTGCGTGCAAACTAACCGTATCAAATGATGAGCCTGCAACAACCTCAATGTTTGCCGCAAGCAGCATTCTCAATTTCAGCATATCCAAGCAATGGTCAATTCTGTTAGTAGCCGCTGTCGAACCATACCGTGTAACATAATACGAATCCTTATCAACATCCAAACTTACAGTATAAGTTATTTTTCTCATGTCCCAAAGGTCGTAATCATATCCATCCTGTCTGTATCCTATTGCCTTCAACTGTGCACCAGCAGACATCGATGATGCACCCGTTACTGTACCCAACACATAGGATGGTGCACAATTCGGTATAATTCTGTATCCACCGTTGTAACTGCCAAATGTCCAAATTTGACCGGATGAACCCGATGTCAAAGGTTCCAAAACCACACTTGCACCAAGTGCTGAACTATTGTTTTTTACTGTTAAATACTGATTACTTGTTCCGTACTGAATCAAGTATCCACTTCCACTACTCGTAACAGTCCACTTTTGAGAACTGTACGGATCAAGTGCCTCAACTGTAGCCGCTGAACCTATTGTGTTTGACACAGCATCCACAAATAACGCCGTACCTAAATTCTTAATATAATACGTGCCGCTCATGTCAGCAGCTTCTGCAACCATTGTCGGCGGTGTTGAAAATACAATCACCGCTAACATCATAAACGTTAAAAATGAGAAAAAGACTTTTTTCATCCAATCTCTCCTTTCGAGTATTTATTCTATTTTGCCGTGATCAGCAACATCCTGTTGCTTCGATATTTTCATATTGCTTTACCGATTATGGCAAAGCCGCCTAATTCACTTTCGGTTCCATCAGTTTTGTCCTCCTGTTTCTGCGGTCAAAAAAAACGCACAGCGATACCGTGTAAAACACTCGCCCGTGCGCGTTAACCTCTTTTTCAGCAAATATTTCTTTGTTTTTAGTTTGCCGGGCAAGTTCCCCTCTAATCTTTTCGTTTATATTATAACAGATAATCCCATTGTTGTCAATAGGATTTATTAAAAATTTCCCGAATTATTTTTATATAAAGACAGTATAAATCAAAAAGAGACCTTTTGATTAGCAAAGGGTCTCTTTATCTTTATTCATCTCTCAACAGCTTGGAGCGCTTTATAGAATACAGCGTCAGCACAAAGCCTATCACAGCCACCGCACCCCATATAATTATCGTAGTGTTCCAGCCCGCCTTTTCGCTCACCAGCGCTATGCCGTATGAAGAAAGGGCACTGCCCACGTATGTACACGCATTGATAATTCCCGAAAAGAACGACACGTTGCCATACTTTACAAACCTTATGGGTATATTGCATATCAGCATCAGGTTTATGCCGTGAGCACACGCCGTCATGGTGGACATAAGCACAACGGATATCAGCATCTGGCTCTTGTGCAGGAAAAGCAATCCCACCGCACACACGATGCTCACTATCCACAGCACTATGGTGGTGGACACCTCGGAGCTGCACTTGCCTCTGAGCCACTGTGTCACCCATACGCTAATAATTGCGAATATGGGCAATATTCCCGACGTCAGTATGGACGATGACGTTGAAAGCTTAAACGTGTCCGTAATGTACGTAGGCAACCACGTGGTAATACCGTCCCTCAGTATTCCCTGCATAACGATTATTATCATCAGCGGGATGACCCCCAGCTCCAGTATAAGTCGCAGAGCGCCCGACTTTTTGCCGCTATCCTGCTTTACCTCTGCGGGCTTATTGGCAACCTTTTCGTTAGCCAGACCTCTGGTACCGTAAAGCCACAGCGCCGTAGCAATCAACGCCCATGTACCGCATACAAAGAACGTCAGTCTCCATCCGGAGATCTCTATACACAGCGGAGCCACCAGTATGTATATCAATACCGTGGCAATGGACGACGCCGTAATTACCATTGCGTTTGCCTTGCCGTGTTGCTCGGAATTCAGCGTCTGCGTCATAAACTTTACCAGCGGCGGCCACAAAAACGCCTGTGCAAAGCCGTTCAACGCCCAGATACATACCGTCACGTACATATCGCTGCAAAGTCCTACCGCAAAATTGCATATACCCGTCGCCACCATACCAATAGCAATAAGGTATTTCGGCACCACCTTGTCGCCAATGTATCCACTGACCACCTGGCCCAAGCCGTAGGTGATAAACGCCAACGTTACCGCCATGCCTGCAAACGTTCTGCCAACACCCTCGCTTGCCTCTATCTCGCTCAATACCGCGGCATAGTTATAGCGGGTCATGTAGCTGGTAAAATAAACCATGCAGCACAGCGCGGCTATCTTTACCCAAGATATTTTTCTCTGCTCACTCATGTCACTTGCTCAATTTCTCATCTATTGCCGCAGCGGCAGTCTTTCCCGCACCCATTGCAAGGATAACCGTTGCAGCGCCCGTTACTGCGTCACCGCCTGCGTAAACGTTTTCCACCGTGGTCAAGCCCTTTTCGTCCGCAATAATGCAGCCCTTGGGGTTTGTCTCCAAGCCCTGGGTGGTTGACTTTATCAACGGATTGGGGGATGTGCCAAGGGACATTATTACGCAGTCAACCTCAAGCTCAAACTCGGAGTCGGGCTTTACAACGGGCTTTCTTCTGCCGGAAGCATCGGGCTCACCCAGCTCCATCTCAACGCACTTCATAGCGCGCACAGCACCCTTGTCGTCACCGAATATCTCCACGGGGTTTGTCAAAAGCTTAAAGATGATGCCTTCCTCCTCTGCGTGCTCAACCTCCTCACGTCTTGCGGGAAGCTCCTCCATGCCTCGTCTGTAAACTATGTACACCTCTGCACCCAGACGCTTTGCGCATCTTGCCGCATCCATGGCAACGTTACCGCCGCCCACAACAGCCACCTTTTTGGGGTGCTGAACGGGTGTTGAGCCGTTGTCCTTATACGCCTTCATAAGGTTTATTCTGGTGAGGAACTCGTTTGCGGAATAAACTCCCTTGTAATTCTCACCGGGGATGTTCATAAACATGGGCAGACCAGCGCCGGAGCCGATAAATACAGCCTCAAAGCCGTACTCCGTCTTAAGCTCCTCAATGGAAATTGTCTTGCCTATAACAACGTTTGTCTGTATATCAACGCCAAGAGCCTTTAAGCCCTCGATTTCCTTCTTAACGATAGCCTTGGGCAGACGGAACTCGGGAATACCGTACACAAGCACGCCGCCCGCTGTGTGGAGCGCCTCAAACACGGTAACCTTGTAGCCCTTCTTTGCCAGGTCGCCTGCGCAAGCAAGTCCCGCAGGACCTGAGCCTACCACCGCAACCCTGTGGCCGTTGGACTCGGGGATCTTTATCTCCGCCGTGGAGTTTGCATTGTGTCAGTCAGCCACAAATCTTTCCAGTCTTCCGATGGCAACGGGCTCGCCCTTGATGCCTCTTACGCACTTGCTTTCGCACTGTGTTTCCTGAGGGCAAACTCTGCCGCATACTGCGGGCAAAGAGCTGGACTTGGAGATTATCTCGTACGCGCCCTCAAAATCACCCTGAGCAACCCTTGCAATAAAGTCGGGGATATATATGTTTACAGGGCAACCGCCAACACAGGGCTTGTTTTTACAGTTAAGGCATCTCTTTGCCTCGTCTATTGCCTGCTCCTCCGTGTAGCCCAAAGCCACCTCGGAAAAATTCTTATTTCTTATATCGGGTGCCTGGGACGGCATCTCATTCTTCTTTAATGACATATTTGCCATATCACTTTACCTCCGCCTTAAACAGATTGCAAGCATCCTCATAAGCATGCCTCTCGTAATCCTTGTACATAGCGCCTCTTGCCATAGCCTCGTCAAAATCAACCTCGTGGCCGTCAAACTCGGGGCCGTCAACGCAAGCAAACTTTGTCTTGCCGCCGACAGTAAGTCTACAGCCGCCGCACATACCCGTACCGTCGATCATAATGGGATTCATAGAAACCACAGTCTTGATGCCGTACTCCTTTGTCAGCTTGCACACAAACTTCATCATTATCAACGGACCGATGGTGATTACCTCGTCGTACTGCTCGCCGCTTTCGATAAGCTTTTTAAGGGCATCTGTAACAAGGCCCTTTTCGCCACAGCTGCCGTCGTCGGACATAAGCACAAACTTGGAGCTTGCCGCCTTGAATTCATCCTCCAGTATCACCAGATCCTTATTTCTGAATCCTACGATGGAGTGTACCTCCGTGCCCTGCTCAAAGAA
Source organism: Clostridia bacterium (assembly GCA_017935525.1). GTDB lineage: Bacteria > Bacillota > Clostridia > HGM11327 > HGM11327 > SIG351. The sequence goes on from JAGBHJ010000027.1 coordinate 20,874, forward strand.
CTTCTTTGCCACGGGGTACGCAATGGCGCAACCAACGCCGCCGCCAACCACAGCAACCTTCTTTTTGCCCTCTGTCACAGTTGCCTTGCCAAGGGGTCCGACAAAGTCGCATATCTCGTCACCCTCGTTAAGGTGGTTCAGCTTTTCCGTTGTGGCACCAACTATCTGAAAAATGATAGTGACCGTGCCCTCTTCTCTGTTGTAATCCGCAATAGTCAGCGGAATTCTCTCTCCGTCTTCATCAACCCTCAATATGATAAACTGTCCCGGCTGTGCTTTTTTTGCCACCAGCGGTGCGGACACCTCCATCAAAGTAACCGTAGGGTTAAGCTCTTTCTTTCTTATTATTCTATACATTTTATACTCCTCCCGGGGATCTCCCGTCATAATAGTATTATCGTCTTATAATTCTTCCTCTTGTTCCTCGTCAACCTCAACCTGAGGCAGCTCCTCCAAGGACGAAATTCCAAAGGTCCTCAAAAATTTTGGCGTTGTGACGTACAAAAACGGCTTTCCGGGTACGTCCTTCTTGCCCGCCTGCTCTATCAAACCGTATTCCAACAGTTTTTTTACGGAATAGTCACACTTGACGCCTCGTATATACTCTATCTCCGCCCTTGTAATGGGTTGCTTGTATGCTATTACCGCCACAGTTTCCACCAAGGATGTGGGCAACTGCTTTTTCTTATCCACTCCCAAGTATTTTTCCACCCATGGGGCGTTGTCCTTATGTGTCACCAGCTGATAGTTGCCGTCCAGCTCCACTATTCTCAATCCGCGGCCGCACTCCTCATACTCTCTTACTGCTTGGGTCATTATCCCTGCCGCCTCGTCCCTTGTGATCTCAAAGAGCTGTGCAATATCCTTCAACGGCACGGGCTCCCCCGCCATAAAAAGTATGGATTCAATTATTCCGATCTGCTCGCGTTGCTCCATAAGTCACCTCTCAGCACCGTAATGGGGGCGTAGGTTGCCTCCTGATGCACTGCAATAATGTTTTCCTTTAACAGCTCCAGCATTCCGATAAACAGCGTCACTATCTCCTGCTTGGTGCTGTAATTTTCAAATATCTGCTCAAACAATACGTTTGCGCTGTCCACAAGTCTGTATTTGATGTAATCCATGGCCTGATTGATGGTCATGGGGTCCCTTTTCATCTTGATGGTATTGTCCTCCGGCACCAAAAACGGCTTTTGCGTCAATATTTTGCCAAAGGCTCTTGCAAGATCCACCGTGCCCACGGACTTAAACTCCATTTCCGACACGTCGATCTCATATTCCTCGGGCAGTTTGGAGTATATTCCGCTGAATTCTCCCTCTCTCTTTTGGAGCAAAAACGCAGCTTCCTTTATCATCTTATACTCAATAAGGCGCCTTCTCAGCTCCTCCTCGGGGTCCTCTTCGTCGGAATCCTCGGCAGGCTTTGGCAGCATACTCTTTGACTTTATAAACAGGAGCATTGACGCCATCACAATAAACTCCGACGTTACCTCAATGTCCATCTCCTTCATTTTGGCAATATGCTCCATGTACTGGTCCGTTATAAGGGATATGGAAACGTCCTCTATCCTCACCTTTTGCTTGGATATCAACCCCAGCAAAACGTCCAACGGACCTTGAAAGGTCTCTATATCTATTTCGTACATATTACCAACCCATTGCCGTAAACAGTCCGCCCGTCACCAAGTCAACAAGCCACTCCTGGACAAATATCACCATGCTGTATATCGCGCTGGTGGGCACCTCCGCCAAGTAGTACATACCTACACCGGAAACCGCCATCACCACAAATATCCACTTGCCGTTTGCCTCCACCTTCAGCAGAGTGTTGCCCCTCGCCTTTTGGAAAAACAGCGTCTTTAATATAAGGTAGCCGTCAAACCCCGGCACGGGCACCAGATGGCACACCGCCATTATCATCTGCGTCCACACCACCAGGTCAAGTGTGTAGAGCAGCACGTCCCAAAAGCCCGCAAGGTCAATATCCAGCAGCAGCATTACCGTAAAAATTACCGCCTCCACCAGCACCAGCGCCAGCGCCAGCAGCATATTTGCAATGGAGCCGGAAAGATGGTACAGCACTCTCTTGCTCTTTTTCTCCCCGGATAGCCTTACCTCACTGCTTTTGCCCCAGCCCATACCTGTCAGCACCGCCACAATGTAGCCCGCAACGGAGAAATACTTAAAAAAGCCCTTCTTCTCCTCCACAAGCAAGCCCATACGCCTTGCGGCATAGGTGCGGCTGTATTCCCTCACGTACAGTGCCACAAACACCGTGGGAATTATGTACAAAAACGTCAGCAAGCCTCCGTTGCTGATCAACGTGTAAAAATACTGGGACATACTCTCTCCTCCATGGGAAATACCCATATACAAATTATTTATCAGTATAACATATAGTATATCACATTCTCGCAGATTTTTCAATAGCAAATGGCAATTTTTTTGCAATAAAAAAGGAGCTGTTTACACAGCCCCTTGTGATGATCAATTATCTCTCTGTATTTTGATCTGCTCTGCAACGTTTTCTGCCGCAGCCTTGCTTAACTTAACAGGATATTGGCCCTGATACAAGAACCAAACACCGTCCTCCGGCCCCTGCTTTCCCTCACTCTTTTGCGCCATCAGATCGTCAAAAGTCTCTTGATCTACGCTAACGTAGTAACCGTCAAGATAAATACTTTCCGGAATACCTTCCATCATATTGTCATTGAGGTACTGCAATACGTATGACTTGATATACCAGATCTCATCCTCTTTACTGTACGAATACAAATTGCCATTTTCTGTCACGTAAGAGAAGTGGCTGATCTTTACGTTGCCCAAAGCGGAATTCTTAATATCCGCCTTCTGATCTTCTGTAGAATAGAGCTCTATACACATATACGTGGTGTACTCCCCTGTCGTCCTGACCTCGTAGCCCTTATTTTTACAGTTCTCGATAAAGGCCTTGACCCCAGCAACATTTTTCTGGGATTCATAACTGATGTGAACCACCGTCAACAGTCTGTTCTGCTCGTTTATCACCTTAACGTTTTCCACTAACAGCTTACCGTTGTTGTAGAGCTCTGCCGCACTTTGTACCTTGGCATACTTAACGATGGGATCGTTTTCCCCGGAGTTATGATCCACGTATTTTGCAGGTGCAAAGTCTCCATACTTTACCCGATGAAATTGAATATTCAGATCCGCCAAGGAAAGCTTGCCTTCCTTGTACAGTTCGACTATTGAGTCCAGCTTTGCAGACACGTCTTGTTCGCCTGCCTGGGTAACCATATGATATCCAAGCACCGACACGCCTGCAACCGCAATTACGCACACAATAGCAAGTAAAATTCTTTGGAATACTTTTTTGTTCATTACTCTTTTTTCCTTTTTAATATACTCTCCACGCAACCGCATGGAACCAATTATTTTGTGTTGAAGTCATTTGCTGTCTATTATAATTTGACACATACATCTTTATCGTCAATGTTTCTGTTCCCGTTGCAGTGTATTCAAGAACTTCAACATTACTGTATGGAAGGACAGAAGAAGCCTTCACCGTGCTTCCGTTATACAAATACAGGCTTGCTTTATTTCCGTAAGTTGCCGTCAATACTGTACTATCCGGTTTACTGTAAGTTAAAACGATCCTAATCGTTTGTCCTTTTGTTAGAGTAATCCCTGTTTTTAATGTATGATATCCGCTTATTGTCAAGCTAGTCAAATCAAGAGTTTTTGCTGCAGTATTACCAGCTAATGCTATATTAACTGAATCAACTGCATCTGCCATGCCTAAGCCGGAACACTCTCTTATTAAATCATTGCCAGAAAAGGCCGGCAGATTTGATTGAGTAGCTATCGCACTTCTGTTAGCACCTGTAAGCAAAACCGCTTTTGTTCTCATTGCATTCTCCATAATTGTTTCATTTGCAGAATGAATTTGAGCTACAATACCTGTTACTATCGGTGCCGCAATACTCGTGCCCGAATATAAATTGTACTCTCCATTAGAAAGAGGAATTCCAATATTACTGCCAGGAGCTACAATATCCGGCTTGTTTGTTAGATATTCATCTTCCTCAAACGATGAAGACGAACTAACTTGATAACTCGAATTCACAGGAGCATCAGCTGAATTTTTTGTATAAGCATTTCCAACTGTTATAACATTATAAGCTATTCCTGTCGTAGTTATACCCTTAGTACTATTTCCAGTGTTTCCGGCCGCTTGAACAAAAGTGACTCCGCAATTACTGATAACACGGTCCAACTCCATAGTTGTCGTTGTGTAAGCCTCCTCATCCGTATCAATTCGTGTACTATAATTGATTACTGTCACTCCTCTAAGTAATAGTAATTCAATTGCATCTAACAATGTAGTCAAATTAAATTTCGAATTGGATGTCTGATAAACTGTAGCTAAAGGAACAATACCAGCTCCATAGGTTACAGAATCTACGGTCGCTTGATGGCCGACTATTATTGAAGTAACAATCGTGGCATGCTCAGTTACTGTGGGTTCAACATTGCCGTTTTGAACATAAAACAAATTACTGTTTACTGCATTTTGAAGCATTGGAGCATTAGGATCGAACTTTCCGGAAGATCCTTCGATTATTCCTATCTTTATTCCACTGCCCTTGTATCCGTTCCCGTTATTAAATGCAGAACTCTTTGTTCCATTAGCAGAATCCGCTCTAACTTGAGCATCAGCTACATCTATCAACAAATCAACACTTTCAGTTTCTACGGAGTTAACCCACACTCGTACCGTCTGAACAGCACTATCTGATGCAAATTCTTCAATTTGATCCCTTGTAGCATATAGCACATAGGAACCCGTAAACTGGCCTGCAAACAATACATCATTCGAATCAAGATTATACTTTTCTTCAAATCTTTTGTTACTTTCATTATACAACCCTGTCATTACCTCTCTCTTATTCATTATGAAATTGTTGTAATTCTCAATCAACTCATACTTAAAAGGAGAAATATTGTCATCGTACAACTCTCTGCCAAGCTCCATACTCAGCGACTCAAACAGACCGTATTTATAACCCGCTTTTACTGCCACACTCGGTCCTACAGTGCGACGGTAAAGTGTCTCATCAGTATATTCTGCGAGAGTGAATTCGTTCCTCTTATTGAACTCGGCTTCAATCTCGTCATCACTTACTGCATTTCTGCTGATATATACAAGATACCTACCCTGTTCATCAGGAGTAGTATCCCATATAGCAGCATCGATCTTCTCTGCCGGTGTAGCAGGCGCTACACTACTTGTTTCTGCAACTGCATATGTTGGGTCAAATGCTACCAATGAAACCAACATACACGCAACCATAAAAATTGATGTAATACCCTTAAATGTCTTCATTGTGGTATCCTCCTGTAAAAATTATAATATATAACGAAACGCCGCAGTCCACCCCGCTGTGTAACACACTTTTGGTGTATAAAGCGCATCGGCGCATCACTACAGCGTCTAATTATCCCTATATCATTATGTGTCAATATTATATCATACTTTCCATATATTGTCAACCCCGTTTTTCAAAATATCTGCTTATTTTTTAATATTTTTCTTATTTTTTATTACAATTACCCATATTAAAAAACTTTTGACAAATCCCCCTTGATAGTGTATAATAGACGTATAAAATAGAAAGGGTGTGCCCATCGGCACATATCGGTACAAAGCATGAGCAAAGCATTGGTAGCATATTTTTCTGCAAGCGGAGTTACAAAGGCAGCCGCACAAAGGCTGGCATCCCTGGCAGACGCAGATATTTTTGAAATAACCCCCGCCGTTCCCTATACAGAGATCACTAACCTGTCCCGCTGACATGGTAAATGCAGTCTCCACCACTATCTGCTCCAGTTCTTCTGTATCCTTACCAATCATCCATTCGGTCCGGG
>JAGBHJ010000201.1 GCA_017935525.1 Clostridia bacterium
GACGCCTGCTTCTATCAGCTCCAATGATTTATGGAATAAATAGTTCTGGATCTTTTCTGAATATTCATCGTGCTTATCTCCACAATGCTGACCGAATAACGACAGCATTATTTCGTCGACGGAGAGCAGTGCTGCATTTTCTTTCAGACGCAGGCTTTCGCCGTACGTGCTTTTGCCGCTGCAGATCTTGCCGCAGATAAGAATTACTTTTGCCATATATACCACCTCACCTTTGTCAGAGTATATTCCCCTCAATAAACCTCGCCACGCCGTCGTTATGGTTTACTTATTTTTTATAACAAATGTCAATCCGTCAAATTTTTCGCCGTTGACCATCCTTGAGCCTATGTTGCGGTTACATTCCGCAAAGCCGAGCTTTTGAGCACAACGGATCATACGGATGTTACCCGACCAAGTCTGCGTGTAAAGTTTGTCCTCGCCATTCTCAAAATAGTAATCAATAAAAGCACGCAGAGAATTTGTACCGATACCCTTACCCCATGCATTAGGCTCGCAAATATCAATGCCTACGGCAAGACGGTCGGTTTGCTCCCTTGTCCACTCAAATCCGTCATTGATGTAATATGAGGAGACCCAACCAACGTGTTTGCCGCCGTATTCGATCTCAAACTTTCTGCGAAGTATATTGTCCGGTAAGCTTTTAACCGATTCGTAGTATTCTCGCCAGGATATCCGTTCTGCTTCTTCGTCGGAATCTTCTTTTTCCCAAGGCGCGTCCCAATTTTCCCATTCTCGCTCCACGGTAAACCATCGTACATAGTCTTCAATATCGGATTCCGGCATATCTCGCAGGGTTACTTCGTTGTATATGATTATCATATTAGCTCCTTGTTATTTTTGATCCATTTAATTACTTCGCCCTCGACATCATCGCTATCAACCCAATAATTCGGAGAAAAACCATATCCTTCTATACAATCTTCCGGATCTTGACAGAGATTTATGGTGTTAGGGATCCTGCAGATAATGTGAGAGCGTTCAAGCTCATAACTGGCTACATTTCCGAATGTGTTACATCCCATTGTATTTTCTCCGATTAACAACAGGTTTTTGCAACTTCGTGCGTACAGAACTGCAGATTCACCGGAAGACGCTGTATCGCTATTAACAAGCATTATCAGTTTACCGTCAAATGTTGCTTTTGTAAAATCGTATGGGCCTGCCTCGGACAATGTAATCCATTGCCTATCACAACTTTTTTGTTCTGTGACAGGGGATTCAAGTTGAATACTGTATTCCTGACAATATGAATAGTCATTTAAGCCTTGAATAAATTCTCTGGTAATACGGTTATATCCTCCCTCGTTCGAAAGATAATTGAGAATAAGCACATTATTCTTCTTGAATTGTTTTCCTATTTCGACAAAGTTTGTTTTTTCTGATATATTACCAACGTAGTCACAACAATTTGATCTGAGAGTATCAATTCCGTTCTTGCACTCATAACGCAGGCATACATCACTAGGTTCTGTCTTTTTGATTGCTCTGCAACGGTGAAGTGGAACAGACGTTGACTTTCCGTTGACGGATATAGTGATGTCTTTTATCGGTGTAAATGATCTGATTCCAACAAGATATTGGTTATATAGTGTGGGATACAAATTTCCCGGAGCATTTATAATATCTCCATCTATTACTTGTGAACATTTACTATCTATGGCATAAAAAGCATCACCTCTTTGCATGACCTTAAAGTCAGCAAAGTATGCTGTAAATTGTTTTGAGAAGGATAATCTTCCTGTAAGTGGTGAACAAAAAGACAAGTGATTATCTACAATACCTATATCGAAAGCGCTGTGAATAGCTCTGCAAAAATCGGAAATATAAATTTCTCCATGTGAAATAATAAAATTCTCGATTTTTTGGAAACATGTGTTCCATATTATTCCTCGGTTTTGGTAGTATTCCCACCCGCAATAACGGTTTTCCATTAGATAGCGAACCACATTAAGATCGTCAAATGCTTGTTTGGGGGTGATTACATTTTTGTATTTCGATACGGGAATATATTCACTGAATCGAGGTGTAGAAATAAATGGCTTAAATATATCGTTCATTATAATCATCCTTTCTATATAGTTTCACATATGAGTTAATGTATTATAGTATATTCTCCTCAATAAACCTCGCCACGCCGTCATCGTCATTGCTGTACGTCACAACGTCTGCCGCATCAAGCACGGCGGGGATCGCATTTGCCATGGCAACTCCCAGTCCACAGCCCTTTATGGACTCAATATCGTCATTGTCGTCACCGAAATACACAGCATCCTTGGGGGAGATGCCGTAATAAGCCAGCATTCTTTTGATGCCGTTCCATTTGGTGGCGTTGTTGCTCATAATTTGGATAAGATCATTATTGGCGATGGTGTGGTACACATCATCGGTCAACGTGTTTTCAATGCCCTCATATAGAGGTTTCTGCCCACTGCTTGCCAGTATTTTATAGAGGATGATGTCCTCCGGTAATGTCGGAAACCTATCCCAAATGACGGGCTGCCAGATGGGTATATCCCTGTTGGAATACAAGCCCCTGTCCGTTTCTACGGACAAAAATACGTCGGGATAGCCGATAAGCTTTTCCAGCACAGCCTCTCCGATATGATGGGGGATGTCCTCCTGATGTATGCCGTCGGGGGTCAGTACAACTGCACCGTTTGTGGCGGTAATGCCATCCATGGGTATGGAGCTTTGATTGAATTTTATAAGCTCTCTGATGGGGCGGGCGCTTGCAACCATAAGGAGTAAACCTTTTTCCCTGCATTTCATTAACACCTCAACGGTGTGGCGGGACAGGCTTTTGTCGGTATGGAGCAGAGTTCTGTCCAAGTCTGTGATAATGGCTTTCATGGGTGGCTCCTTTGTTTTATAATGGCTTTTTCGCCAAGAACAGAACGAACGTATCGTTAAATACTACCTTGTTCCCGGCTTCATAAACTGTTTTTCTCAATCCATCGAAGAATTTACTTCTGTACGGCTCGGGGATGACGATATGATCGCAATGGGTTCCACAGAACGCAACATATTCATCAGCCGTAAATTCTCGTTTGCCGTAATACTCACGGCGCTCAAAGTCAACGTACCCGTAATTGGTGGCGTTTGTGTATTTGAACGAGCCGTGCTTGTATTCCGTCTCCGGTTTGAAATACTCGGAATACACTTTCTGAATTTTATTAAACAGTTCTTCGTTGGGCGTTTTATAGTCGCCTTTGGTAAGCATCATTGCCAGCACTCCGCCGGGCTTTAAAAGCTCAAACGTCTTTGAGAATGCAATATCCTCGGGTATCCATTGTATTGTTGCCGCGGAATATATCACATCAAACCTTTGCTCTCCAAAGTTGTGAGTTATAAAGTCGTCGTTGACGATGGCAAAGTTTTGATAGTGTCCATACTTTTCCAGCATTTTTGCATACAGATTTTCACCCAATTCGATGGCGTTGTAGCAGCACCCTGTGTTGAGTATGGGGTCTGTTGCTTGTCCTGTACCCGGACCAAGCTCCAACACGGATTTACCGGGACCGATTTCTGCGTATTCAATCAAATCAGCGAATAATTCCGCAGAATAACGGGGTCTGTACTTGTCAAATTGCTCGGGGATGGTATCAAATACCTTTCTGAATTCCATGTTATCGCCTCCTTGTCGTGTTGTAATATTATATTACCACGGGGCACTCGTGTCAAGCAATCATTGGTTGAGTTTTGGGGAGATATTACTCGATCTCCACCACTCTTACGTCCCTCATCCCCGTGAGTATCTGGGGAAGTCTGTCCTTTATCATACATTCGTAGTTAAAGTGCAGATGTCCTGTGAGTATCGCCTTTATATTGGGCTGGGAGGTGATGTATTCCCACGCCTCGTATGTCAGATCGTCCGCCAGCTGGTCGTAATATGTGCCGCGGTCGTAATTTGCCATCAGCTCCTTTGGCACTGCCAGCATATGGGCGCTGGAGCGATTGGGCATTATGTCGTCAAAGAAATTCTGCTCAAAAAGGGGCACGTGCATCATAAGCACAATGGGTAAGCCCTTTTCCACCTCGTTTTTCAAGAATTCCATCTGCTCGGGCTCAATAAGATAGTATCCGTCATCCAGCGCAACAAAGTTTACCCCGTTTATCACGCGGGACGCCATGCGGATATCGTTTGTGAATGCCGCCTGCACGGTTGCAAGGCTGAGATTGCGGTATTCTGCGTTTTCGTCCGCCTCTGCAATGTAACGGGCAAATTCGTGGTTGCCTGCCACAAAAAAGCAGTCGTTTTCTGCAAGGAATTTTCTTACTGCCTCCAGATTGGCAACGGAAACAAAGTCCGACAGATCTCCCGTATGGATAATGGGGCAGGAAAGCTCCTTTGACACTCGGACAGCCTCTGCCAGCACCTTTTCCGAATCGGGGAAGACCTTGCGGCGTCTGCCTGCCATGGCGATCTTGCGCTCGTCGTCACGGTCATCGGCGTAGGTAAAATGAGTATCGGAAACGTGGACTATCTTAAACGGCTTTGTTGCTCCGATATTCAGCTTTGTGTGTATAACGTTCATATTGTTCTCCTTGTGATCGCTTTATAAAATACGTTCCATACTTACGTGGGGGATGTTTTCTTCAAGAAACTCGTCGGAAACTGTCACAAACCCCAGCCCCAGGTAAAAGCCCTCCGCGTGCTTTTGAGAGTCAAGAACAAGCTTGCCGCAGTTAAAGAATTCTATTATTACGGGGATGGAGTCCGTCATGAGCCTTTTGCCCAGCCCTATGCCGTGGCAAAGGGTCAAAACTCTGCCGATCCTGACGGCGTCCTCGTAGATGTACGCCCTTAAATACGCAACCACCTTGCCGTCATCCTCCTGCAAAAAGCAATGCAGGCTGTGGTAATCAACACCGTCAAAGTCGCGGCAGATGATATTTTGCTCCATGAGGAATATCTCTGTTCTGGAACGGACTATCTCATACAGCTCCGTGGTGGTGAGTTGGTCAAATGCTTTTGCTTTAAATTCCATGTTACCCCTCCCTGTTGCTGTCGAGGTCGTAGTAGTACAGACAAATATCCTCGTAATGTCCGTCCTTCATCAAAAATCCGTGGGGGATGGTGCCAAGAGGCACAAAGCCCAGACTTTCGTACAGCTTGCGAGCACGGAGGTTTGTGGCTACAACTGCATTGAACTGTATCAGACTGAATCCACAGTTCTTTGCCATGGAAATACAATTTTGTACCAGCTGTCTGCCGATGCCATTACTGCGGCAGTATGACCTTACTGCATAGCTGGCGTTGCCTATATGAGCGCATCTGCCGATGTTGTTTGGGTGAAGTATGTACAGCCCGTAAATATTGCCGTCATCGTCTGCGGCAACGGCGTTGTAGGTCTGTTCGGCAAAGAATTCCTGTCCGCTTTGCTCTGTCAGCTTGTCCAGCTGGGGGAAGGCTATGCCCTCCTCAACCACCTCGTTCCATATCTCTATCATTTGCGGAACGTCGGCGGGTGTGTATTGTCTAACGGTTATTGTCATGTTTTCTCCTTGTTGGTTTAGTTTTTTGCCACACCGAGGCGGTGGAAAATGTAAACGGGGACTGCGCTCCAGCCGTGGCACAGACTGCCTGCGTTGCCGAAGTCAACGGAGCCCTTTGCAGTTTCCCATACCGTGGTGGAGCCTGCATCCAGCATTATTTTGTAGGTAGCGCGGATCTCATCCAGTATGTAGTCCCTGTATTTTTCTTTATCCGTAGTCATAAGTGCCTCGTACTTCCATATATTCATGCTGAGGGATGAGGGTGTAGTGTTGCCTGCAACGATCTCGTCACAGATCTTGACTGCCTCCTGCTCCGTTACTGCCTTACACAGCACAGCAAGGGAGTTGCCGAGAGTGGTGTATATATTGCCACCCTTAACGTGGGTAAGAAGTACAGCATCGGATGCAAATTCCTCCCTTATGCGCTTGCGAAGATCGTCTGCCATGCCGGAGTATTTGAATTCTGTGCTTGTTTTATTACACATGACCTCAAGACTGTCCAGCGCCATCACAAACAGGCAGTTTATTACAATGTCGGGAACGGAACTTTCTGCTCTACCCAAGCTACCCTCAAGATGCTCTGCCCAGTCGTAGAAATTCCAATGCTGTTTTCCTTGGAATTTTTGTATCAAGCCGTTTGTGGAATTTCTGATAAACTCGTCACATACAGTCTCTATTTTGGGAATGATCTCTTTTGCTAAGGATGTGTCTGTGGTGTGCTCCATGTACTCCCGCATTGCAATGATGTAATAGAAGGAAAATGACGGGATGGTAAGGTCTATTCCGCAGGGGTAGCAAATGGACAAAAGGTCGTCC
>JAGBHJ010000202.1 GCA_017935525.1 Clostridia bacterium
CAAAAGCAAAACATTTCACTATATGCTTTTGTGCCTACAAAAGCAGTGCTTGTCAAGAAAAAAGGACGAAGAATCTTAACAATTCTCCGTCCTTTTCCTGTCGGTAAGCGTTGTTCCATTGGATACTGCTCTATCGCATGCGCCCTCACACGGGAAATTGTGCAAGGGTGCCCAATCCGTCAACGCGGATCACTTACCTTCAGGTCAAAAATTCTTCTTCAGATAATCGATACTCTGCTTTACCTGCCCCAATGTATCGTCAAAATCGGGGGCATTGTCCTGCTCCACGAGGAAATACTCCGCACCAGACTGTATCATAGCGGGGATAACGTCGTGGAAATTGATATTGCCGTTGCCCACGGGCGCAATTCTGTAACCAAGGGACTTGGTTATCTCGTAATCCTTAAGGTGCACGCACTTGATCCTGCCTGCCAGCTTTCTTACGTACTCCAGAATAGAAACGCCGCCCACCTGCGCCCAGTAGGTGTCAAATGTAAAGTTGATGGCGGGGGCTTCGTCTATCATGTACTCCATTATCGTTCTGCCGTCAGCCATTCTTCTGAACTCAAAATTATGGTTGTGGTAGAAGAACGCAAAGCCCTTGTCCTGCATCCTCTGCGCCGCCACGTTCAGCTTTGCCACCGCCTCAACCACGGCATCGTCCTCCTTAAGGCAGTCACCGGGCATAGCGCCCAAGCCGATGCTTCTGCATCCGAATGCCTCGTGCTCCGCCATAAGGGCGTCGGTTTCGTCAATTATTCTGTTCATGCCCACGTGGGTCAGCACAACGGGCATACCCGTCAGTTCAGTCATCTTCTTGTAAAGCTCAACGTCGTAGGGACAGCCCGAGCACTGCAAAAAGGAATATCCCATATCCTTTAGCTTCTGCGCCGTTGCCAAAAACTTTTCGGGAGTGTCAACCTCTGTTCTTATAGAATACAAATTCAAGCCAAATTCCATATTATTCTCCTTTGCCAATATGCTGATGATTATATGATAACACATTTGCCTCAAAATATCAAGCAATTTTCGCCGTCAATGTCTTACATTATATAATAAAACCGCCCATTAAGGGCGGTTGGGATCAATGTCCTCGAATGTCAAGGCTTGACAGCAGGGAATTCTTTGCACCATATGCGTACAATATGTAATAGGACGCAGTATCATCAATCTCTGACTCAAATGCCAGCCTTCCTCTTTCCAGCTCTTGGCAACTAAGTTCTCCCCCGTCATACTCCATTACCTTGCAGTATGACGCAGGCTTACAGCTTGCCTCTGCCTGCTCAATAATGTCCTCCGTATCCACGCCGTCATCCACCTTTATCAGAGCTGCAGCCAAAAACTGCATTCCGTTGCCATTGCCGTTCAGCCTGCCGCAGATGCCCTTGGTTTCCAGCACGTCAACGCCATCCACGTCGTCAACCTCGCTTATGCCACGCTCCATGCCCGACAAATACACGTTGTCGTACACATAGGGCGACACCGCCAAAGCTACGATCACCAGCGCCAGCGCAGCAATACTCAAAATTACTCTCTTTAATGCTTTTCCTTTGTTCATAATACTCTCCTTTTTGTTGGTGTTATATTTATTATAACATAATGAAATGCGTTATCCGCATTTCTACCTCAAAAGTTTCAATAATCGCATTTGAACAAACGAAGTTTGTACCATGCTTGCGATTATTATAACATAGTGTATAAAAAAAAGCAAGTTTTTTACGGCACAAGATCCAGCGCACTGTCAACGCTGTCCACGTTTATATACGTGTCGGGCACGTCGCCCACGATTATCATTTCCGTAATGGGCACAACGGTGGTCACCTCCATGGCGGAGCCCGAAAGTGGCGCCACTATCCTCACTTGGGCGCTTACCTCCAGATACACTCTGTGCCGCGTCTGGTTGATGCCCGCATTCTCAAACTCCGTGGAAAAGCCCGTGTTTACTGCGCCCGCAGGTATCATGGTGATGTTGATGCCCGGACCCTTGCCCGAAAACAAGCCGTTGGACACTAATGACCCCAACGGTATGGAAATATCAATGTTCTTTAACTGCTGAAGCATCTCCTGCGCCCGCTGGCTGACCATGGTGGAAAGCCTGTTCATTGCAACGGAATCCGTTTGCACCAGGCGGACGGAGCCGTCGTCGTTACAAAGCACCTCCACCACGGATTTTATATTCTCCTCAGAGGACGTAACCTCCTTTATCGCCTCGTTCATAATGGCAACTGCGTGATACCTTACCCTCACCTGCGCCACGGCGTTCATTGCAGGCTTGATGGCAGAGTCCACAAACACCACCGCCAGCACCACAAGCATAACCAAAGCCAGCGCCACCGCCACAAGCCGCTTTGTTATCCGCTTTTTTGACGTTTTCATACAAATATCCCCTCCTTTTTACATACATTGTATGCCAAAGAAGGGGATATTGTTACATTATATTATTTTCTTTTTTACCAGTTGATCCTGAGCCATCTTTCCTGATACTTTTCCAGATCCTTACCAAGATACTTAAACGCCGTGCATCTTGCCAGAATATCGTCCGTTGCCCAGAAGTCCTCGTCGCCGTGGAGGGACTCGTCAATAATATTATAGCCTGCCTCGTTTGCTGTTGCGTAGCCGATGTACTCGGAGATCAGCTTTGCGTTTTCTGCTCTGGATACAAAGTTGATGAACTTTTCAGCCAGCTCCTTGTTCTGTGACGTCTTGGGGATAACCATGCCGTCGTACCAAACGTTGCCGCCCTCCTCGGGAACAACGTAGTCAAGAGTTCTGCCGTTCTGCTTTGCAAGCGCCTTTGCGGCAACAGCCTCGCCGGACCATGTTACGGCAATATCAGCCGTACCCTTTGAAAGCATATTCTTGATATCGTCACCCTCATATGAAAGCACAAGATCTCTGTTCAGCTGGTCAACCAAAAGCTGTGCAGCCTGGTCAAGCTCTGCCTCGTCGGTGGTGTTGATGCTGTATCCCAGCTTCAACAGCGGCACTGCCATACCGTCTCTGATGCTGTTGAGCATAACGATCCTGCCCTTATACTTTTCGTTCCACAGAACGTCCCAGCTCTTTGCATCCTCGGGATCAACCACGTCGGGATTATAGAGAATACCCAGCGTACCCCACATATAGGGAACCATGTAATTCTTGTCAAGGCCGTTGCTCATGTTGAGGACGGACTTGCTTATGTTCTCATAATTGGGAATATTGTCAAAATTAAGCTCAAGGAGCATATCCTCCTTGATGAGTCTTTCGATCATGTACTCGGAAGGGATAAGAACGTCGTAGTCACTTGCTCCGTTCTTTACCTTTATATACATGTCCTCGTTAGTGTCAAAGTTTTCCTCTACTACCTTGACGTTGAATTCCTCCTCAAACGCATCTATAACATCGGGGTCCATATAATCGCCCCAATTGAAAAGATACAGTTTTTCCTTTTGCTCACAGCCTGCATTCACAAATACCAAACCAAAGCAAAGCACCATGGCAAGAAATGCCGAAATAAATCTTTTAAACATAAGGTGTTACAACCTCCTTCATAAAAAATGCGTTGGCCGACAAAGCGTCGGCAGGGGTTTCTTGTACCACGTCGGAAAACCCGACGAGTCTTTAAGGATCCACCGCCGCAGCCATGGCAAAGCACCACAACTGCGGACGGTGTAAATTCCGTAAATCAAAGGGGTTCTTACACCCTTGCACAGGCTACGGAAGCCCATGCCACGGCAAATGCCGTTTATTTTGTTACGCGGAGTATCTCCATCTGTCCGGGAGCCAGCCAGATCTCCTCCTTAAGGTAATCAAGATGACTTGAGCCCTCCAACAAAAGCGGCATTGTCTTGTCGCCGTTGTGGTATACATACTCGACCTTCTTGACGTCCTTATTGAACTCCAGGATGATAGCGCCGGGCTCGTCGTAGGTATTATTTACCACGGCGATGTACTCGCATCCGTCGTCACCCTCAAAGAAGCTTACAATACCGGGGATACCCTCAATGTCGTAGCAGCCAAAGAACGTGTCGGGGCAATATGCTCGTCTGACACTTCCATAGCCCACCTCGGGGAACAGCGGGAATCCGCCGTATCTCCTTGTGATAAAGAACGCATCCTTGATGTGCATCTTCATCACAAGCTTGCCGTGGTGGATGTTAAAGCGAGTCTGTGCCCTTTTCATAGCACGGTAATGCTCGCCGTTGGGCTGACCGTACTCGTCAATGGGGGAGTCACGGTAGTCCCAGCAGATAAGCTTGTCGTACAGCCTGAACCAGAATATACCCGTACAGCCCAAAGCCGCCGCAGTATTTATCTGCCACGTAAAGCCCGCCTCATCGGGAGCCTTAAAGCGGTAGTG
>JAGBHJ010000203.1 GCA_017935525.1 Clostridia bacterium
CTTGCCTGCGCCGTTACATTTGGGACAAACGCCAACTCTTACCGTCCTGCCGAAAAGGCTGTTGACAGTCTCTCTTACCTCGCCCGTGCCGTTACAGTTGGAGCAGGTTTTGGGCTGTGTGCCGGGCTTGCCGCCGGTGCCGTCGCACTCCGTACATTTTTCGTTTCTTACTACCTCGATGGTCTTTTTGCAGCCGAATACCGCTTCCTCAAAGGTGATCGTCAGATCGTACTGTATGTCAGCTCCACGCCTTGGCGCATTTGGGTTCTGACGCCTTGTATTGCCTCCAAAGCCGCCGTTGAACACCGTTTCGAATATATCCTCAAAACCGCCAAAGCCGCCTGTAAAGCCACTTCCGCCCCCAAATCCCGCTGCTCCGTCTGCAGAGCCGTATGTATCGTAATTACTGCGCTTTGTTTCGTCGCTGAGCACGCTGTACGCCTCATTGATCTCCTTGAACTTTTCCTCCGCGCCCTCCTCATGGTTAAGGTCGGGATGGTATTTTTTTGTCAGCGCTCTGTATGCCTTTTTTATTTCGTCAGCCGAGGCACTTTTGTCTACCCCCAGCACCTCGTAATAATCTCTGCTCATGTTGCTCCTCCGATATTTCTCAAATATATTCGCCAAAGAGCCTTACTCCCTCGCGGATATGCTCGAAAACGCATCACCGATTTACGCACACAATCGGGGTACTCAAAATACCCCGATCATGCGCAATAATATCATATTGTTTTATTACTTGTCGTCGTCAACTACCTCGTAGTCAGCATCCTGAACGTCGTCGGGACCTGCGGAAGCACCGCCCTGTGCGTTGGGATCGCCGCCCTGCTGCTGGTAGATCTTGCCGAATACGTCGTAAGAAACCTTTGTGAGAGTATCCGTTGCAGCCTTGATCTTTTCTACGTCGCCGCCCTCAACAGCCTTCTTAAGATTTTCAACCTCAGCATTGATAGCATCCTTATCAGCGGGAGTTACCTTGTCGCCCAGCTCTGTGAGAGTCTTTTCTGTCTGGTAGATAAGAGTGTCAGCGTGGTTCTTTACCTCAACTGCTTCCTTATTCTTTCTGTCCTCCTCAGCAAAGCGCTCTGCTTCCTTAACAGCCTTGTCGATCTCGTCGCTGGAAAGGTTTGTGGAAGCTGTGATAGTGATGTTCTGCTCCTTGCCCGTGCCCTTATCGATAGCGGAAACCTTTACGATACCGTTTGCGTCGATATCGAAAGTAACCTCGATCTGCGGAACACCTCTGGGAGCAGGAGCAATGCCGTCAAGATTGAATCTGCCGATAGTCTTGTTGCCTGCTGCCATTTCTCTCTCACCCTGGAGAACGTGTACCTCTACGCTTGTCTGACCGTCAGCAGCTGTGGAGAATATCTGGCTTCTCTTTGCGGGGATAGTTGTGTTTCTCTCGATGAGCTTTGTAAATACGCCGCCAAATGTTTCGATACCCAAAGAAAGGGGAGTTACGTCCAAAAGCAATACGTCCTTAACGTCGCCGCCAAGCACACCGCCCTGGATAGCAGCACCAACTGCTATACACTCGTCGGGGTTGATGCCCTTATGAGGCTCCTTGCCTGTGATCTTCTTAACTGTCTCCTGAACAAGGGGAACTCTGGAGGAGCCACCTACCAAAAGGATCTTGTCGATCTCGCCAACGGAGATACCGGAATCCTTGATAGCGTTCTTCATGGGGATAGTTGTGGACTCAACCAGGTCACCGATAAGCTCGTTGAACTTTGCTCTTGTAAGAGTCATATCCAAGTGCTTGGGGCCTGTTGCGTCTGCTGTAATAAAGGGCAGGTTGATGTTTGTGGACATAACGCCGGAAAGCTCGATCTTTGCCTTTTCTGCAGCTTCCTTAAGTCTCTGCATAGCCATCTTGTCAGCTCTCAGGTCAATGCCGTTTTCCTTCTTGAACTCTGTTGCCATGTACTCGATAACTCTCTCGTCAAAGTCATCGCCGCCCAGCATATTGTTACCGTTTGTAGCCAAAACCTCAAACACGCCGTCGCTGATCTCAAGAATGGAAACGTCGAACGTACCGCCGCCAAGGTCATAAACCAATATCTTCTGGCTGTCGTCCTTTTCCAAACCGTAAGCCAATGCAGCAGCCGTAGGCTCGTTGATGATTCTGAGAACCTCAAGACCTGCGATCTTACCTGCATCCTTTGTAGCCTGACGCTGGCTGTCGGAGAAGTATGCGGGAACTGTGATAACTGCCTGTGTAACTGTTTCGCCCAAATAGCTTTCAGCATCTGACTTCAGCTTCTGGAGCACCATTGCGGAGATCTCCTGGGGAGAATACTGCTTGCCGTCGATAGTTACCTTGGAATCCGTACCCATCTTTCTCTTGATGGAAGAAACTGTGTTGTCAGGGTTTGTAATAGCCTGACGCTTTGCTACCTGTCCTACTAATCTTTCTCCGTTCTTTGCAAAAGCAACAACGGAGGGAGTTGTTCTTGCGCCTTCTGCGTTAGCAATTACAACCGGCTCGCCGCCTTCCATTACTGCAACGCATGAGTTTGTTGTACCTAAGTCAATACCAATAATCTTGCTCATAATAAAGCCTCCTGTTAAATAATTCCTTTAATCTTTATTGTCAATCGTTTCCGATTACTTTGCTACTCTTACCATGCTGAATCTCAGCACCTTGCCCTTGCGGATGTAACCCTTCTGGAACACGTCGATGATCTGATTGTCCTCCATGCCCTCCTGCTTTTCCACCTGCATAACTGCGTTGTGGAAGTTAGGGTCAAACTCGCAATTTGTGTCTATCTCAACAACGTCAAGCTTTTCCAGCGTTTCCATCACCTGTCTTTTTAACAGCTCGATGCCCTTGTTAAAGCTTTCGTCGCCAAACTGTGCCGCAGCCTCAACGGCTCTGTCCACGTTATCGATCACGGGCAGGAATGCTTTTACCGCCTCGTTGATACCGTCGTCAGTTGCCTCTGCAATGGCGTTCTTGTTTCTTCTTCTGTAATTGTCAAACTCCGCCTGGATCCTCTGTGCCGCCAAAAGGAATTCGTCCGCCTTTGCCTCTGCCGCCTTTACTCTCTCGTCAGCCTCGTTGGGCTGCTCTGTCTCTGTCTGAGTCTGCTCTCCGACTTCCGCCTCCTGCTCAAGCTCTGTATCCTTGATCTCCTCAGACATTGATATGTCACCTCTATTCTTTTTACTCTTCTTCATCATAACCACCGCTTCCGTCGCCCAGCGCCACCAGATGCTGTGTCAGCTCATCTACAACGTTATCGATAAGGGATATCACCTTGGGATAATTCATTCTCTTTGGGCCGATTATGCCCACGGAGCCGTATATTTTTTTGTTGACACAGTAGGTTGCCGTAACAACGCTGAAGCTTTTCATCTCCTCAATGGGGTTTTCATCTCCTATGTGTATGTTTACACCCTGGGGCATATCGGAATCCACAAGATCAAACATCAGCTGCTTCTTTTTCATCAGGGAGAAGAATTCCTTTGCCTTGATGATGTCGCTGTATTCCGGAATATCCAGAATATTGTTCAACCCCTCGGTATAGACCTTTCTTGTATTGGAGGATTCCACAGTCTCCGATATTGCATCCACAAGGCTGTTGAAGAACACCTTATCCCGCAAAAATCCGTCCTTTACCTGGTCAAATACGTCGTCACCGATGCCGCCCACAGGCCTGCCGCGGAAGTAGAAATTCAGCTTTTCCGACACCTTGTCAAGATAGCTTTCGTCCATATCAAAGGGCTTGCGTATCATCATATCCCTTACGATGCCGCTGTCCGTCACCACTATCAGCAGGACGTAATTTGCATCGATGGGTATCAGCCTCACGCTGCGCACCACCACGGTATCTATTTTGGGGCCAACCGCAATGGCGGTATAGTTTGATATATCCGACAGCGTCTTTGCCGTCAGCATCAGCAGCTCCTCCAGCTGTGTGGATTTTTTCTCATACACGTCCTTGATATACGCCGCCTCGTTACCCGACAGCGCATTGACCTGCATCAGCTTATCCACGTAAAATCTGTACGCCTTATCCGACGGTACTCTGCCCGAGGAAGTGTGCACCTGCCTGAGGTAACCCATCTCCTCCAGATCAGCCATTTCGTTACGGATGGTAGCCGAGCTGAGCTCATACTTTTTTGCGATAGTTCGTGAGCCGATAGGCTCTGCAGTTACAATGTAATCGTCAATGATCGTCCTCAGAATGGCAAGCTTTCTGTCACCCAAGAGCATATTAAAACACCACCTTTGTTAGCACTCTCTCTTGTTGAGTGCTAACAATGTATATTTTATCACGAATTTCTAAAATGTCAATACCCTTTTTAAAAATTTTTCCAATATTCAATATTATTTCATATTTTCTTCATATTATGCCCCAAATCCGTCCGCAAAAAGCAAAGGCGTCTGCAGCATTGCCGCAAACGCCTCAAAACTCTTTATTATGCCCACCAGATCTCGCCTGCGGACTCGTATATCAGCACGTCCTTAAGGAACTTAACTGCCTTTTCGAAGCCCTCTGTGGGTGACATAAGGCTGTCCTCATGCTCGATGCTGAGCACGCCGTCGTAGCCAACCATCTTAAGGTTGCTTACGATGTCCTTCCATACTGCAGCGTCGTGGCCGTCAGCATCAGCAGCTCCTCCAGCTGTGTGGATTTTTTCTCATACACGTCCTTGATATACGCCGCCTCGTTACCCGACAGCGCATTGACCTGCATCAGCTTATCCACGTAAAATCTGTACGCCTTA
>JAGBHJ010000204.1 GCA_017935525.1 Clostridia bacterium
CCCTATTGACAAAAATGTGAATGAATAGTAAAATATACATATATATCACCGAAAGGACAAATGTATTATGAAAATGACGATAGCCGTTTTGCTCTGCAAGCTGATACGGTTTGTAGGCAAAAGGATCGGCAAGGGCTCCAGCATGCCCGGCAAGATAGTGTTAAAGCTTTTCCCCGATATTCTCAGCAAACTCTCCCTCCCCGGGACAGTAGTTGCAGTATCCGGCAGTAACGGCAAGACATCAACCGTAGAAATGATCGCCCATATCATGCTTCAGAACGGAGTAAACGTAATATGGAACAAGGAAGGTTCCAATCAGATAGAGGGCGTTGCAACGTTTTTGCTCTGCAATGCGGACACAAAGGGCAACGTAAAGGCAGACGTGGTGCTGTTGGAATCTGACGAAAGATACGCAAGGCTCACCTTTAAGCATTTCGTGCCCACGCACTTTGTCATCACAAATCTTTACCGCGACCAAATGACAAGAAACGCCCACAGCGAGTGGATATTCAATATCCTTAAGGACGCAGTAAAGCCTACGTCCACGCTGATCCTTAATGCGGATGACCCGCTGGTGTCCTGCTTTGCCAACGGCCACGATGAGGATAAGGTGGTGTATTTCTCCATGGACAAAAACCGCCATTCTACCCTCTCCCCCGTGGGTGTTTATAACGACGGCGCATACTGCCCCGTGTGCAAGGCACCGCTGGAGTATGAATACTACAACATGGCACACATCGGCAAGTACAAATGTACATCCTGCGGATTTGCAACAAAGCCCGCTTTGTGCAAGGTGACAGACATGGATCTGGCAGAAAAGCGAGTTACGTTCGATGACGAGTACAACGTTTCCCTCAGCTTTGCAAGCGCCTTTAACGTTTATAATCTGTTGGCGGCGTTTACGCTTTCTGCGGTTTTGGGCTACGACAAGCAAAAGACCACCGACGCCCTCAACGGTTACATACTCAAGAGTGGCAGAGTGGTAAGCTTTGATCTTTCGGGTCATAAGGGACTCCTGCTTACCTCCAAGCACGAAAACTCTGTGTCCTACAACCAGTCCATCGACTACGTTGTCAGAAGTGAGAAGCCCTCGGTCGTGTTGTTTTTGGTAGATGCCATCAGCAGAAAGTACTACACAAGCGAAACCAGCTGGCTTTTTGACATCGATTTTGACAGATTGAAGGACTCAAAGGCAGAAAAAATTATCCTCTGCGGCAAATACGCCTATGACCTTGCGGTAAGGTTTGAATTTACCGACATACCCAAGGACATCATTACCGTTGAAGCAGACATCCCCACCGCAGTCAAGCTGGCGGCAGACCACCCCGGGGACAGCGATTGCTTTGTGATAACCTGCTTTTCCGATAAGGACAAGTTCCTTTCGCAGTTGAACGGAGGTAATTGATATGACAGTAAAGATATTACACTTATTCCCTACGTTGATGAATCTCTACGGAGAAAGAGGCAATATTCTCGTTTTGCAAAAGCGTCTTCGGGAATCGGGGTTTGAGGTAGAGGTCGTAACCCACGAATTAGGCGACGAGCTTTCTTTGGACGGTGTTGACGTGGTATACATGGGCTGTGGCACGGAATCCGCATCCATCAAAGCGTTGGAAGCACTCACACCCTACAAGCAAGCCATCGAAGCATACATTGAGCAGGACAAAATACTGCTTTTGACAGGCAACGCCATGGAAATATTCGGCAAGGAGATAACCGCAGACACAGAGCATATCGACGGCTTGGATATTTTTACGTACTCCACGCTGCGCACAAGCAAAAAGCGTTATCTTGGTGACGCCATATTCACATCGGGAGATACCGACAGCAAAATAATCGGTTTTACGAACAAATGCTCCACCATTTCCGGAGTGATCGCCCCGCTGTTTAACGTTGAGATGGGCTTGGGCAACGACAACAAGCAATCCACCGAGGGCTTTACCCACAAAAACGTGTTTGCAACCTCGTTAATAGGACCTTTGCTGGTGAGAAATCCCCATTTTCTGCAATTGATCCTGCAGAAGATATTCCGAGCAAAGGACTTTGAGCCGCAGGGCTTGCCCGATATGGCTGACCAGATGAAGGCTTATTCCATAGCACTTAAGGAATTGGAAGCATCACGAGCTGACAGATAATATAAAACGGAGAAAGCTGACCCTTTCTCCGTTTGCGTTATTCTACCTCATTATAAAGCCACAGCACGGTGTATCTGTCCTTAAGGTCCTTTGCCCATACCACAGCATCGGAAATTACATCCTCGCCGTACATCTTTATAAATTCATCAACCTTAAGTCCTATTCCGTTTATCAGCTCCCGTATCCTTTCGGATGACGGCATTTCGGAAAGTATCTCCTTGACCTCTTTCCATTTATTGACGTACACGTCCATCGGCGGTACACTGTATCTGCCCATCTTTTCCTGCAAGGCAAGTACCCCCTCCGCCACGGAACCGTATATGCGTCTTATCTCTTTTTCCCGAGCGACCATATCCACCGCCACGGGTGTAGGAGCTTGTATTGCCGTCAGTCTTTCTCTTAAGTTCGCAGTCACAAGTGTGGAATAGATTACGTCAACGCCGTGGGAGAAGTATTCCCTGCCGTGGACGATACCCGTTATCTCAAAGAAGTGGGACAAATGGTGCTCACTACCCGATGCAGGCCTTGAATTCCCCGCAAAAGCCATTGCAACTCCCGCAAGGATCAATGCCTCCATCAGCACGCCAACGCTTTCCTCGTCCCTCTGCAAAAGCTTATCCGCAAGGGGGACTGTTTTTTCCATCGCCTGCTCCATCAGATCGTAAACGCTTTGGCAGAAATACTCAC
>JAGBHJ010000205.1 GCA_017935525.1 Clostridia bacterium
AGGGTGATCGCCGTATCCATCAGACAGTATTTTGATCAGCCCAAAAACGTTGAGGTGGTGCAAAGACTGAAGTCCTACGGAGTAAAGACCACACAGGAAAAGGCAGTAATAAGCTCAAACGCTCTATTTGAGGGCAAGAGCTTTGTGCTGACAGGCACGTTGCCCACATATTCCAGAGGAGAGGCATCGGCACTTATTACAGGGGCAGGCGGCAAGGTGGTTTCCTCCGTATCAAAGAATACGGATTACGTGCTGTGCGGAGACAAACCGGGGTCAAAGTATGACAAGGCTGTAAAGCTGGGAGTTACGATCATAGATGAGGACGAGCTGGTAAGGATGCTCGGTAAGTAATATAATACAAAGGAAGAACACATGAAGGTATTGAAGATATTTTTTGCGGCGGCGCTGACAATTTCCATGGTGGCGTGCTCTCCGTCAGGAACAATGGTTGAAACTACCCCGTCACAGACACCGGTGGGTACACCGTCGTTTACTTTTACACCCATATCGACCCCCACGGAAAAGCCCGTGGCTACTCCCACACCCGTGGTTGAGCCTACGGCTACTCCCGGCGTAAGTGATGAGTATTATATCTACACCATCCACGGCGTAGGGGAAAACAGCGCAAGCCCATACCCTTGGGAGGGTGAGGCGGTGGAGCCTGTAACGATAAAATACGGCACTTCAGGCTCCGATACTGTACGTCTGGTGCAGGAAAGGCTGACGAAGCTGGGATTTTATTGCTCCGTTGCAAACGGTACATATAACAGCAGAACCAGGACGGCACTTAATGATTTCCAGACTATGATCGGCATGGAAAAGACGGAGGATATTACTCCCGAGGTGCTGGAGGTTTTGTTTGATCCCAAGGGCATTCCTCAGCTGGCGATCGAAGAATTTGATATAACGGAGGGAATATTGGATGGCTTTACCGTGTTTATTGATGCAGGTCACGGTGGTGACGACACGGGTACAGCCAGGGGTTCCCTTGTGGAAAGAACCGTTGTTATTGATCAGTCGTACAGAATAGCCACTATGCTGGAAAAGGCAGGGGCAAGGGTCATTATGACCAGAATTGACAACACAAAGGTGGCTTTGTCGTACAGATCTGCATTGACGAATTACGTGGTGCTGACGGATATGAAAAAGGATACCGAGAAAAAGATCGAGCTGGTAAGAGCACAGATGGAGGAAAGACTTACATACGCCCAGATGGGTGCCACGGAGCTGAGCCAAAATGCAGATACGTTGCGCGAGAGCATCGTAAAGGCTATGACGGAGAAGATGAGACTTGATGCCGCGGTAACGGCTGCGCTTGACGGATACGGTAGCGACTCTGACGAATATAAGGATGCCCTTGCCGCTTTGACCGAGTATGAGGCTGAGATCGAAAAGCTCAATGCAAAATATCAGCTGGTAAGGCAGATGTATTTCAGTCTGCAGTTGAACGTGGATCTGGATGACTTTATAGAAAAATTCAGAATAAGGATAGCTGAGCTGGAGGAATACAGGGATAAGATAGAATATTACATGGGTCTTTTTGACATAAATATCGAAAACCCCACAACGGAGTTTGAGGGCTTGTACGTAAAGACCTATGATGAGAACGGATTTAAGATAATTGAGCCCGAGCTTGCAGAGATAATGGATATTACGGGAACGTTTTGCGAGAACAAATATGCGTTTTTGTCAATACACGTTAACGGCGTGGATAATGCGCCCAACGTCAGCGGCACGGAGATATATGTCAGAAATAAGAATACGTCAAATAATAACTACGGCATCAACAGGTATTATTATCAGAACTACAACGCAGAGGAGAGAAGCGCCCTTGCGGGGGATCTTAAGACGGCGTTTGATGAGGTAAACCCCATGGGTGACAACAAGGCATCCGTAATTAAGGACCAGGATCTGTTTGTGCTGAGAGAGATGAACGTGCCCGGCATACTGCTGGAGATGGGTTATTCTACCAACGATCACGACAGATTGGCCATGATGACGCCAAACGTGAGAAATAAATTCGCTTATGGTATATATCAGGGCTTAATGTTGTATTATTTGGGTTGAAATTTGTAGATTTGTGTGCTATAATTGATATTGTAAAATATTTATGCACAGAAATTACTTCGGGAATGAATTATGATACTTGACGGAATAAATTCTCCTGCCGATCTTAAACGGCTGGACATAAAACAACTTGACCTCCTCGCAGGAGAGATACGACAGGAGCTGCTGGAGTCCGTTCCAAAAACGGGTGGACACCTGGCGGCAAATCTTGGCGTGGTGGAGCTGACGATAGCGTTGCACTACGTGCTGGATATGCCTGCGGACAAAATAGTGTGGGACGTTGGTCACCAATCCTACGTTCACAAGATGCTGACGGGCAGGCGTGACAAATTCCCCACGTTGAGGAAAAAGGACGGCTTGAGTGGCTTTCCCAAGCCCTGTGAGAGCGAATATGACTCCTTTGCTACGGGACATAGCTCCACGGCTATATCGGTTGCGTTGGGTATGGCTGTGGCGGAATCCACGGGTAAGCATAATAAGGTGGTTGCGGTGGTGGGCGACGGCTCCATGACGGGCGGACTTTCATTTGAGGGCTTGAATAATTGCGGACAGGAAAAAGTCCCCATGATCATAATACTCAACGATAACGAAATGTCCATATCAAAGAACGTGGGCGCGCTGTGCAATTATTTTGCAAAGATACGTTCCGGCAAGAGGTACAACGTTACAAAGATAGTTGTCAAGAAAAGCTTGGAGAAGATACCCTTGGTGGGCAAGTACATAGTAAGGTTTATAGAAGGCGTCAAGGGCTTTGTTAAGGCTTTGCTGGTGCCCAATGTGCTGTTTGAGCAGCTGGGTATAAAGTACATAGGCATTGTAGATGGACACAATATCAAAAAGATGATTGGCATTCTGGAGAATGCAAAGGAATTGAACGGCCCCGTGCTGATACACGTAAAGACCAAAAAGGGTAAGGGCGATAAGATCATAGAGAAGAATCCCTCGGAATACCACTCCGTGTCGGAAAACTGTGTTATAGCTGATATTTATAAAAAGGCGGTCAGCGGTAACGACGTGCCCACATCCTATTCACTTGCAATGGGTAACAAGCTCTGCCAGCTTGCTGACAGGGACAGGGCCGTGGTGGCAATAACCGCCGCAATGACGGACGGCACAGGCTTGACACGCTTTGCGCAAGAGCATAAGGACAAGCTGTACGACGTGGGTATTGCGGAGCAGCACGCGGTGACTTTTGCTGCAGGCTTGGCTGCCAGCGGCAAAAAGCCCTTTGTGGCGCTGTATTCATCATTCCTGCAGAGGGCGTATGACCAGGTGATACATGACGTATGCATCCAAAAGCTCCCCGTGGTGATCTGTATAGACAGAGCAGGCTTGACGGGCAGGGATGGCGAGACTCATAACGGACAGTTTGATATTGCATTTTTACAGCACGTGCCAAATATTGAGGTGTTTGCGCCGTCGTCAATGGCGGAGCTTGAGCTTGCAATGGAATATGCTTACAGAGCAACAACACCTGTTGCTATCCGCTACGGTAAAACTGACCCCTGCGAGCACAGAATGGTGTGCGGCGATGTGACAAAATGGCACAGCTCCTCCATTAACGGCACGGAGCGCGCGGTAATATTTGCTTGCGGCGCAATGGTTGACCAGGCAATAGTAGCCCAGGATAAGCTTTTGGAGATGGGAATTGAGGTCGTGCTGGTAAATATGCTGAGAATAAAGCCCATTGACGTTGAAATGCTGGATAGCATGAAGCATATCGGACTTTGGGTGACTGTGGAGGACGGTTGCATTACGGGCGGCATAGGCAGTACTGTGGCAATGTACGCCGCAAACAACGGTCTTAACGTCAAGGTAAAGAATATTGGTATAAAGGATAATTTTGTACCCCAGGGCAGCATCAAGGAGCAGTATCAGATGTGCGGAATGACGCCCGAGGATATTGTTGAAGCGATAAAGGGAGAGCTGTGACATGGGCTCAAAGAGATTGGATGTTTTGCTGGTGGAAAAGGGGCTGGCATCATCCAGAGAAAATGCCAAAAAGCTGATAGAGTCAGGCAGAGTGACGGTTGACGGCAAGGTCGTAACAAAGGCGTCAAAAGCAACTGAAGACGAGGCAGAGATCACCGCACAGCAGGACAAGTACGTCAGCAGAGGCGCTCTGAAGCTGGAAAAGGCTTTGGAGGAGTTTGCAATCGACCCGCAGGGAAAAAGGTTTATGGACTGCGGAGCCTCCACGGGAGGATTTACGGACCTTTTGCTGCAAAACGGCGCCGAACACGTGTGGGCGGTGGACGTTGGTACGTCCCAGCTGGCACAAAAGCTTATGGAGGATGACAGAGTAACCTCCATTGAAAACACCAATATCCGCTATATGGATAAGGCGGATTGGGTGGATGGGATAGACGGCGTAGTAATAGACGTGTCGTTTATTTCCGTAACGTTGATATTGCAAAGACTGTTTGAGATATTGCCAAAAAGTGCGTTCTACGTGGTGCTTATAAAGCCCCAATTTGAGGCGGGGCGTGAGGCACTCAACAAGCACGGCATAGTAAAAGATAAGAAGGCTCACATTGGCGCAATAGAAAAGGTGCTGGGGCTTGTGCGTCAGTATGGCTACGGCATAGGCGGCATAACCTCGTCCCCCATCAAGGGTGGTGACGGTAACGTGGAGTATCTGCTGTATTTTGGCGGAGAATGTGACGAAAAAACGTATTTGCCGACGCTTGATAGCCTTGTGAGCGATGCATTGGCGAAATAAAAGGAGATCGTGATGGTCAGAAATGACGGAATAGTGGGGGTATATATCAACCCCAAAAAGGATACGGAGGGCAAAGCGAGGGAAACTATCTCCTCAGTGCTGGATAAGCATGGCGTTGCCTTCAGACTTGTTGATAACGTAAGAAGCGATCTGGAGGATATTGATTTTTTGATCGTTATGGGTGGCGACGGTACTATACTGTCCGTGATCAGACAGCTGTACGACATGGATATACCCATTTTCAGCATCAATATTGGTACTCTCGGCTTTTTGTCCGAGGTGGAGCTGGCGGAGTTTGAGGATGTTTTGCCCATGATAATGGAAAATCGCGGCAAGATAGAGCAGAGGCTGATGATCGAGGCAAGCTGCAACGGCGTGACCCATACGGCAATAAACGAATTCTGCGTGCTGAATGAGGACAGACGCAAAATGGTGCATATTTCCGTTTACGTAAACGACGATATGGCGGGCAGATTTGATGCTGACGGCATAATCGTTTCTACGCCTACGGGCGCCAGTGCGTATTCGTTGTCCGCAGGTGGGCCCATTGTGTACCCTACGGCAAACTGTCTTTTGATCACCCCTGTATGTGCCCATTCGGTAACGGCAAGACCCATTGTGGTGAATGCTGACGACATTATAACGTTAAGGTCGGAGCAGGGTGATATAATATTGGCAAACGACTGGCAGACCCAGACTCCGTACTCCGGTGAGCATGATATTGTGATAAAAAAGTCCCCCAGGACGGCAAAGTTTTATAAATTAGGTGAACACGGCTTCTTCGACAGAATGCGAGAAAAGCTGATCTACAACATAAAGAGAGGTAATTGAAATGAAGAGCAGAAGACACAAGTGTATTTTGGACCTTATCAACAACAGCGTAATGCAGACCCAGGAGGATCTGGTGGATGGCTTGAGGGCTGCGGGCTTTGACTGTACCCAGGGTACTGTTTCCAGAGATATCAGAGAGCTGAGGCTGATGAAGGTGCTGGACCATTCCGGTGTGTACAAGTATGCGTTGCCCAAGGAGTGTGGCTCATATCTGGAAAGACTTAAGGAAGTGTTTGCACAGAGCGTTTTGTCGGTAGTGCCCTCCGGTAATTTGATAATAGTAAAGACCATCCCTGCGGGTGCGGTTGGTGCGGCAAGCACTATTGATACGCTGGATCTGCCCGAGGTGCTGGGATGTATTGCAGGTGATGATACCATATTCGTTGCCATTGCGGATACGGCAGATTCCCACGAGGTGGCAAAGAAGTTTGTAGAGCTGGCAAGATTGTAATTAAATAAGAAACGGAGAAGACATATGCTTTGGCAGCTATCAATTAAAAACCTTGCGATAATTGACGATATTTCAATGGAGTTTTCTGACGGGTTCAACATTTTGACAGGTGAGACCGGTGCGGGAAAGTCCATAATTATCGACGCCATAAATCTGATAATTGGCGGCAGGGCGGACAGGGAGCTTATTCGCACGGGGGAGCAGAGCGCTATCATCGAGGCGATATTTACTCTTGAGTCAAACCCCCAGCTTGTTAAAATGCTTGAGGAGCAGGATTTTATTGATGATGACAGCACGGAGCTTCTGATCACGAGGCAGATATATTCCAACGGAAGAAACGTCAACAAGATCAACGGCAGAGCAGTGGTGACAAGCGTGCTGAAGGACATTGCGTCGTATCTGATCGATATACACGGTCAGCATCAGCATCAATCCCTGCTGAACAAGACGTGGCATATGGGCTTTTTGGACAGCTTTGACAGCGAGATAGGATACCTGAAGTCGCAGGTTGCAGACCTGTATTCAAAATGGAGATCCTTGAGGGAAAAGATAGACGAAATAGACAGAAGCTCCGAGGATTTTGAAAGAAACAAGGAGCTTATGGAATACCAGATAAGCGAGATAGACGACGCAGGGCTGAAGATTGGCGAGGATGATGAGCTTTTGGAGAAAAAGCAGGTCCTTAAGAATGCGGAGGCAATAAAGGCGGCGCTGGAAACTGTGTATGAATGCCTTAATTCCGGCAGACGGGATGGGGCAGGTGCATTGGAACAGCTGTACTCCGCAAAGGAAAAGCTGGGTACCATTGCCGAATATACCGAGGAATACAGCCAGCTGTACGATGCGGCGGACAATATCTATTACGAGCTGGAGGATCTGGGAGATACGGTTGCAAGGCTTTTGCGGCGGGCGGATTATTCCCCGGAGCTGGCGGAGGAGATAGACGACAGACTGTATACCATAAATTCTCTTAAGCGAAAGTACGGTAAGACCATAGAGAGCATTCTTGCTTTCAGAGATGGGCTGGAAAAGGAGCTGGAGGAGATGCAGTTTAACATGGACAACTCCCAGCAGCTCCATAAGGAGGAAAAAGAGGTCCACCGTCAGCTGATGGCAACCTGCGACGTTCTGCACAACAGACGAATTGACGCCGCAGACAGACTCCGCGACAGAATAATAGACGAGCTGACATTTTTGGGCATGAAGAAGGTGCAGTTTGAGGCTGTGGTAGAGGCGGACAAGGAGTCACCCTCTGCTACGGGATATGACGACGTAGAATTCTTTATAAGCCCTAACGTGGGTGAGGCTATGAAGCCCTTGGCGAAGATAGCGTCCGGCGGTGAGGTATCCAGAATAATGCTGTCGATCAAGAGCGCTTTGGCGGATATTGACGGCATCCCCACAATGATATTTGATGAGATAGATACGGGTATCAGCGGCGCGGTGACCGGTGCGGTGGGCACAAAGATGAAGACATTAGCGGAAAATCATCAGATCATTTGTATAACTCATCAGGCGCAGATCGCCGCATTGGCAGATCAGCATTTCTTTGTGAGCAAGTCCGCAAAGGACGGAAAGACAAAGACTAACGTTAAGATCCTTGACATGGACGAGAGAACTGAGCATCTGGCGCAGATGATATCCGGAAGTACGGTGACGGATGCTGCAAGGGCACACGCAAGGAAATTGATGGGAATAGACTGATTCCGCGGGAAAAAAGTAAACAAATAATGAATTTTGTCGTTTTTGGGCGAAAAATATATAGGCTATTTCAGTATTCTGTGTTATAATATATAAACACACGCAAAAAAGGGAGGGTTGGAATATGTCATACAATGCATTCAGTATCAAAAGCTTTATCCATGAGTATTCCGAGCTTCTCAGGAAAGACTACAAGGGCTTTACCGCAAGACCGTGGAACCGATTTCGTCCCGAGGAAACAAAGTGGTGGGTAGTGCCGTCAACAGCGTGGCCGTCATTTGGTAACGAGAAGCTGTGCTTCTGGTGCAGCGGTAATTATCTGTACGGCGGTTACAACGTGGAGAAGGGCATTGAGGTGTCTCGTGATGACCTGCAGTACGATGCGAAAAATATTCTGATGACGCCCGAGTGGAAGTGGAATCATTTTTTGAAGGACTGCAGTACGGGTGAGATCGATTTGTTGGTGGATAGCTTTTACGAGAAAGTAAATTTCCCCGTGCATATGAACCTGAGCGCAAACCTCGTCAACGAGATAAGCGGTTATGACCCCTACGGTAACAAAAAGTCGGACAATATCGAATTTTCCATTACTGACGACACCATGCGTATATGCGAAAAGGAGCTTAAGATCTCCGCATTATCCCCATTTGAGAATATTGAGGGGTTGAGGGAGATACCCGAGTCTCTGGAGGACGTGACGGGGCTTAATTGGCTGTGGATAGACGTGATGATATTTGCGCCCATATACTACATAAAGTCCGGGTCGTCCTACAACATAAACAGATTGAGGAAGAAGATGTCGGTATTTGAGGAGAGGATATTTTCTGACTGCAAGATAAATAAATGAGTGCATATTCCTGTTGAGTGGTGCAGATAATATATCCACTACCAAAAAGGAAGGTGTATTTATGAAGAAAGCAGAAAAGAAAAACGTTGACCTGACTACCATCGCACAGAATTGCAGTCAGTATTCTCCCATTGCGGCGCTGAGGTCCGATGCGGGCGGAAGCCCCTGCACCTGCGAGATATGCAGAAAATGGGACGGCAAGCGATGCGCCATCGGGTTGGATAACGTTATAGCAAAGAGCATCACTACTTTTAGTTGAGTGGTGAGGTTGTAAGTAAAAGAAAAGGAGTACGAACAGACATGTTTGTACTCCTTGTTTGTTTAGTCATAGATTATCATTATTCGGTAAAATACATTATCTCAAATATCTCGTTCTCGTATGTGGAAAGAGTGCCGTATTCCTCGCTGAGGGGATCCATTATAATAAATTCCCCGTCAATTACCCCCGTAACCACCACCCAGAAGCGTTCAACCAGGGGGTGTGTTGTTCTTACCATAACGGGTATTCCGTCCTCCAGAAGGGAAATAACGGTGGTAGAATCAAATGTGGTGCTGACGTTGAGCTTGGGACTTTCGTAGGCAAGACTGTATTTGTAGTTCAGTATTTCGTAGGGGGCGTCGCAGAAAATGTCGGAGCCATCCTCGGAATACAGTCCGTCCGCAATAAATCTGTCGTAAAGCTTGTCGGGGGTCATGTATATGTCAAAAAGCTCATACAGGGATGACATGCAGCAAAGCTGACTGCCGTATTCGCAAATACGGAGATTGATGTCGCTGCACATTATCTTCATCGCCCATGAGGCGTTGGTCTGGTTGACTATCTTTAATTCTGTGGGCTCAATATCCCCTGAGCCGTTGGTGGTTATTTCTATACCCTCGTTTTTTACAAAGCTTGCCCTTGTGATGTTCTGAATGGACAGTATCATATAGCCTATAACGAATATAGCCAAAACGGATAGCCAAAAGATCGATACGGAATGGTTCTTTCTCATTTGTAAGTCCTACCTGGAAAAAATAATTGGGCAGAGAACACTCTCAAGTGTTTCTCTGCCCAAGGGATTACTGATCAGTCAGTAACGTCTTCAAGTTTCTGCTCACCCGAGAGTTTGATGATGTAGCCGCCGTTGTTTGTGTAGTAAACTGCACCGTTAACAACTGTGGGCTCAACCTTGATTGCTGTTGCGGAATAAGCACACCATACGAATTCGCCCGTGTAGAAGTTGAGGCAATAGAGATACTCGGTGGATGCTGTGGGGTGTGATGCACCAAAGAGTACGTAGGAGCCTGCGATGGTTGCGGGGCTTGTGATACGGTAGTACGTATCATATTCCCAAAGCTTTTCGCCTGTTTTAGCATCCAAGCAGTATATCATACCGTCAAAGGAACCTACGATAACCTTGCCGTCCTTGATAGCGGGGTAACCTACGATGTAAACGTTATTCTCTGTTTCGAACGTCCACTTTTTTTCGCCTGTTGCCGCGTCAACGCAGTAAACGATACCTTCACCGGAGGGGAGATATACGTAACCGTCAGCAGCGGAAGGTGCCTGAGGGTTTACAGTACCTGTGGAAACTGACCACAGAGCCTTACCTGTTGTAGCGTTAAGTGCGTGGAAGTAAGTATCCTGAGCAGCAAATACGACCATGCCGCCCTCAACTCCGCCGTCGTAATACATGATGTCGGTAGCGATACCCTCTGTCAATGAATAATCCCAAATCTGTGTGCCGTTTTCCAGCTTGAGGGAATATACCTTGCCGTTGAGTGTGCCGCACACGATGGTGTCGTTTACAAGCACGGGAGCATCTGCAATGGCAGAATTCAGGTACTTGAACCAAACGAGGCTACCGTCCTCTGCGTTGAACGCATAGAGGAAGCCGTCGTATCCGCCGCAGTAAACAACGCCGTCCTTATAGCAAAGGGAGTTTGTGATACCGTTTTCTGTCTGATATGTCCACTTGATGTAGGGCTTTTTTGTGCTGTCACCCATGCAGATAACCTTACCGTCGGACGTGCCGAAGAAGATGTTATCTTCAACAACCAGCAATGAGGAGTTGATGATGGATAAAGCGCTCTTGAGCTGGTACTTCCAAACCTCTGCAGGAAGCTGTGAGAGGGAGGGAAGCTCAACGCCGTCTGTATCCAGCGTACCTGTGTGTGCGGAGTTGCCGCCGGTCTGTGTCCACCACGGTCCTGTGTATCCGTTTACCGGATCATCCTCGCAGGCTGAAAGAGAAAACAGCATGGCAAGAGCCAAGATAAGTGCAGATAATTTCTTCAAATAGTTTTTCATCGTAAAACCGTTTGATAAGTCCTTTGACTTATTCCTTTCAAAATGTTTATAATTTTAATGAATTTAGCAGATCGCGCAAAGCGATAAGTTCGTTTTTTGTCATTGAGACGACCTTACCCATTTTTGAATGATCCTCCGACCATTCGCGAATGTCAAACTTGGGCTCTCTGTCGTTCCAGCTGATAAAGTTCAGCTCCTTATTCCAGCCTCTTGCGCCCTCGGAAATAGTACCGACGCGCTCGATAATTTCATATTTGAAATCTGCCATAATTGACCTCACTTGTGATAAAGCTTTTTGTTTTGATACTTTGGCTCGTAAGTGATATTGAAGCCCAGCTTGCGGAAGGTGTTTTCGTCCGTCTGGGACAATATTACCGTGGAGTGAGCCTCACAGCCTTTGAGCTTGTGGAGCTGGTTCATGGCGATCCTTGCGTATTCATCCGTAACGGCACAGATGGAAAGCGCCACCAGAACCTCGTCGGTATGGAGCCTTGGGTTTCTGTTGCCCAGATACTGTGTCTTAAGATCCTGCACGGGCTCAATGATCTTGGGAGAGATGAGCGTTACGTCATCGGGAATATCACCCAGCGCCTTTAAGCAGTTAAGCAGCACGGCAGAGGATGCACCCAAAAGGGATGAGGTCTTGCCTGTAATAAGCCTGCCGTCGTTAAGCTCAACGCATACTGCAGGAGCCTGGGTATCAGCTTCCTTTTGTAGAGCCATTCTGATGCAGGGGCGAGTGTTGTTTGAGCAGCCTCCCTGCTTCATCAAGAGCTCGATCTTATACGTTTCGTCAGTAGATGCCTTGCCCTGCACCTTGCGGCACATTGCCTGATAGTAGCGGCGGATGATCTCGTTACGTGATGCCTCCTTAACTACCTCATCATCTATAATGCAGTTGCCTGCCATGTTTACGCCCATATCCGTGGGGGACTTGTAGGGGCAATAGCCGTATATCTGATTGAACATCGCCTCCAGAACGGGGAAGATCTCCACGTCTCTGTTGTAGTTTACGGATTTGATGCCGTAAGCCTCCAGATGGAAGGGGTCAAGCATATTGACGTCGTTAAGGTCTGCAGTTGCAGCCTCATAAGCCAAGTTTGTGGGGTGCTTGAGGGGAATGTTCCATATAGGGAAGGTCTCAAACTTTGCATAGCCCGACTTGATGCCTCTTAAGTGCTCGTGATAGAGTTGGGAAAGGCAAACAGCCATCTTGCCGCTGCCCGGGCCGGGCGCCGTTACCACAACAAGAGAACGGGTGGTCTCTATGTAATCGTTTTTACCGTAGCCGTTTTCGCTTATTATGAGGGGGATATTGGAGGGGTAGCCCTCAATAAGGTAGTGCTTGTACACTTTTATCCCCAGCTGCTGCAGTCTGTGCTCAAAGGCGACTGCGGAGTGCTGACCGCTGAAATGGGTTATTACAACACCACCGACATAAAGCTCGATCTCTCTGAAAACGTCAATGAGGCGAAGTATATCAACGTCGTAGGGGATGCCAAGGTCGCTGCGAAGCTTGTTTTTTTCTATATCGTCTGCGCTGATAACGATGACGATCTCTGCCTGCTCCTTAAGGTTGAGGAGCATTTTGATCTTACTGTCAGGCTTGAAGCCGGGCAAAACGCGAGATGCGTGGTAGTCATCAAAGAGCTTGCCGCCAAATTCCAGATAGAGCTTGCCGCCAAACTGAGAGATACGTTCCTTGATCTTTTCTGATTGAATGCTGATGTACTTTTGGTTATCAAAGCCGATTTTGTTCATAAAAGATGTTCTCTGCCTTTCGTAATATTATACTCCAAAATTATATCACAAAATGCGAAAAAAGGCAATGAGAAAACAGCCAAAAGAATGAAAATAATATGTAAACTTTATTATTTTGCGTATTTTTCCCCTCTTAATACGTTCGTATATTATTATAACACGTTATTTGGAAAATTGTATGAAGATTGTGTGATATTCTATTCACTGTGAAAGGAGGCGAGAGCCTATGTATAGATCAGACGTTGAGCTGGATGCGGAGATAGACGAGCTGCGCAGACAGATCGCGATGGAAGCTTCCGAGGAGAGTTCTGAGGAGATATCCGAGGAAAACTGTGTTGAGGCGGATGCGGACAAGCTGTTGGCAGAGAGGATAAGAGCGTTGTTTGGTGAGGGTG
>JAGBHJ010000028.1 GCA_017935525.1 Clostridia bacterium
AATTTGGGGAAATCTCCCTCTACGTCAAAGTCGGAAATAATGCCTCTTTCATCATACTTGGGGTAAACCTTTGCAAACTTGATAGCTGACAAGCTGTCCACAGCAACGGAAAGACCTGCAATACCAAATGCCATCAATCTTTCTACGTCCGTATCGTGGAGAGCCATCTGTATCTTTTCGTATGCGTACTTGTCGTGCATAAAGTGGATGACGTTCATCGTGTTTACGTAGAGCTTTGCGAGCCATGCAAGATATACCTCGTATCTGTCGCATACCTCCTTGTAATCAAGTGCCTTACCCTCGGGCAAAACGGGCATTTCGGGAGCGATCTGCTTGCCGCTGATCTCCTCTCTGCCGCCGTTGAGCACCATGAGCAAAAGCTTTGCAACGTTACATCTTGCGCCAAAGAACTGCATCTGCTTGCCCACCTTCATGGCGCTTACGCAGCACGCAATGGCGTAGTCGTCACCGTACATGGGACGCATAAGGTCGTCGTTCTCGTACTGAATGGAGTCTGTATCGATAGAAACCTTTGCGCAGTATTTTTTGAAGTTCTCCGGCAGACCGTCCGCCCACAAAACCGTAAGGTTGGGCTCGGGTGCGGGACCAAGGTTGTAAAGTGTACGCAGGAAGCGGAAGGTGTTCTTTGTAACCAGCGTCTTGCCATCATTGGTCATACCGCCAAGACCCTCCGTGATCCACATGGGATCACCACCGAACAAGTCGTTATAGTCGGGCGTTCTCAGGTGGCGCATCATTCTCAGCTTCATTACAAACTGGTCAACAAGCTCCTGAGCGCCTGCCTCGTCAAGTATGCCGTTTGCTATATCTCTCTCGATATAAATATCAAGGAACGTGCTTGTTCTGCCCAAAGACATTGTAGCACCGTTCTGCTCCTTGTTAGCGGCAAGGTAGCCAAAGTACAGCCACTGGAATGCCTCCCTTGCGTTTGTAGCAGGCTTTGAAATATCGTATCCGTAGATCTGTGCCATCTCCTTAAGCTTGCCAAGGAAGTCTATCTGCTTGTACAGCTCCTCCAAAAGACGGATATTCTCCTCCGTCATTGTGTTTTCGCCGTATTTTTTCTTATCCAGCTTCTTCTGCTCGATCAATGCATCAACGCCGTAAAGGGCAATTCTTCTGTAATCGCCGATTATTCTTCCTCTGCCGTAAGCATCCGGCAGACCTGTGATGATGCCCGCATGACGAACTGCTCTCATATCGTCGGTATAAGCTCTGAAAACGCCGTCGTTATGGGTAGTCTTGTACTTGAACTCGTCCTCGATCTTGTCGGAAAGCTTGTAGCCGTACTGCTCCAGAGCGCTTCTTACCATACGGATACCGCCAAAGGGGTTTACCTCTCTTACAAGGGGCTCGCCCGTCTGGAAGCCGACGATAAGCTCGTCATCCTTGTCCAAATAAGCTGCAGGGTAGCTTGTGAGTGACGTTACGTGATCAACGTCAACGCCAACGATACCGCCGTTTTCTCTTTCCTCTGCAAATTTATCGTTCATCTTTTTGAGTAGACGAAGTGTTCTTTCCGTAGGCTCCGCCAAAAATTCGGCATCACCCGTGTAACCTGTGTAATTCTGTATTATAAAATCTCTTACGTCGATATTTTCCTTCCACGCAGAGCCTTTAAAACCGTTCCAATAGTTTTCTGACATTAGTGACCATCCTTTTCTGTTTTGATATTTTGTACGATCCATTCTCAAATGCCGTACAGTATATTATAATACATTTTGCTCCGTCTGTCAATAGACAAAAGCTACTAATTATAAATTTTTTATTTGATCTTCTTGGGTGCAGGATAGTTGATGCCCTTTGTATCAACGGTCATGGATGTAACGACGATCTTCTCGTAAGGCGTACCGCCGCCTGCGCTGATTGAATTATCGTGGTCAACCTTGCTTATTGCTATAACTATATCCAAGCCGTCAATGACCTTGCCGAAGCCTGCGTACAAGCCGTCAAGAGATGATACGGACTTATTCGTACCTGCACAGATAAAGAACTGTGAGCCTGCGGAATTGGGATCATTTCCCCTTGCCATTGAAAGTACGCCTGCCTCATGCTTTATGGTGTTCTTCTCAAAACCGTTGTACTCAAACTCACCCTTGATAGTCCAGCCGGGGCCTCCATTCAACGTGTTTGAGGGTGAACCCATCTGCAACACAAAGTTTTCACACACTCTGGGTATCTCCAAGCCGTCGTAGAAGCCGTTTTCCACCAGCTC
>JAGBHJ010000206.1 GCA_017935525.1 Clostridia bacterium
TCAACCGCCTGCTGGTAATCCAACGTAACCGGCTTTTCTACAAGGAAGGGAATGCCCATCTCAACTGCTCTCAGCTCTGTGTCCGTATGTGCAGTAGGCTCGATTGCAATAACAACTGCGTCGATAGTATCGGCAGACTCGTTATCGTAAAGCTCTGTGTGGTCCTTATATATCCTTGTGCATCCAAAACGCTTTGCAGCAGCGTTTCTTCTTTCCTCGATAGGATCTGCAACAGCAACTACCTCAACGTAGTCCATCTGCAGGAATGAATTCTGATGTGCTCCGCTTCTGCCGCCGCAGCCGATAAGAGCAACTCTTACTTTATCCATGTTTCTATCCTCCGTTTATACTGTATGGCAACACTTTGCCACCATAGATTACGTACAATATTATTATATTGGATTTTTCTCCATTTGTCAAGCGGTTAAATGAAAATTTTTCAAAAATTTTTTTATACCCCTTTTTTCTACCTCTTACCTGCAAAAATCAACCTCTTACTGCCGTGTTATTGACAATTGGCTGAAAATTTTGTATAATAATGGCGTAATCAACACGAAAGGAGAGCACCACATGAAGCTCCGCACAGAGATCTGCAACGTGGACGAAACGGAGATCGTCATCCGATGCAACCAGAGGGATCAGAGCGTCAAGAGGCTGGAGGCGGCGCTGGCGTCCATATTGCCTCAAAGCAACGAGATGATACTGACTCTCAACGATACCGAGTACTTTGTCCCAAAGAAAAGCATCCTGTTTTTTGAAACGGACGACGGCAAGGTTACCGCCCACACCGCCAAAGCAATGTACTATACCTCCTATAAGCTGTACGAGCTGGAGGAGATGATGAGCGTGACGTTTGTGCGCGTGTCAAAATCCTGCATAGTGAATATTGACCAGGTGTCGGCGCTAAAGCACAACCAGATTGGTGCCAGCGAGGTATTTTTTAAGAGCTGTGACAAAAAGGTGTACGCCTCCCGTGGTTATTACAAAGCATTAAAGGACATGATTTACGAAATGAGGATAAACAGATGAAGCATTCAGACGTAAAAAAGAAAATTGAAGTGAAGATAGGGGAAAAATACAACGCAAAGGGTCATATCGACATTTCAATCCCCGGCAGCGGCAAGCTCTTTTTGGGCTTGACCATGGTAGTCTTGGCGGTTCTTTTGATATTGGACTCGCTGAAGATACTCCCCCAGCCCTTTGAAAACATATCTGCGTGGGGCATGATATTCAGCCTGCTGTTTTTGGCGTTTGGCATCAGGTCCATCATCACGCGTCAGCCGGGCCTTGCCATACTGTCATTTGCATTTGTGCTGATGATGACAAAGCACTTGATATCCGAGCTGACAGGCTTTTACAGTTATGCGGAAATGTCCAACTGGGGCATATTTTGGGTGGCACTTGCATTCAGCACAGTGACCTTGTTTGCGGACACCCTCCCCACCAAGCTCTGCATTGCCCTTGGCATTATAGTGGCATTGCTCCGTGAGCCCCTTTCTCTGTGGATAGGTCTGCCACAGCTGGCGGAGATATCATCCTGGACAATACTTGGCTGCACCTTGCTCCTTACCGTGGGTGTAAGGCTTTTGACCCCCAGAAAGTACAGCTTCAAAAACACCATCCACGGCAACTGGAGTGGTAACGGCGTCAGGTCCAACGCAAGCGACATAACAAAGTACATTGACTGCGCAAATTTTGAGATGTTCTCCGTTTCCAGCAATGCAGGGGACATATCCATATTCTTTGAGAACACATTGCAGTACCGTGGTGGCGGCACCATAAAGGTATCCAGTAACGCAGGTGACATATACGTTTACGCCCCCGCCAACTGGAAGATCAGCACGGACGTTCGCTCCTCCCTTGGCGATATTACCTACGGCGGAGCTGACGAGATAATAGAACCCGACAGAAAAACGCTTAACCTCCTTATAACAAGTAATGCAGGTGATATTCGAATTGTAAGAGTGGCACCCGTATCACAGCAGGACGGTGCCAAGACGGTGGATGCCACCATTGAAGACGAGGTAATCACCCCCGAGGCGGATGAGGTGATCACCCCGGAGAAATAA
>JAGBHJ010000207.1 GCA_017935525.1 Clostridia bacterium
AAGCACAACCTTTAAGTACGCCACCAGCGAGGAAATGGGCAAGCTTTTTGACCTTGAAGCAAGCGGATACTTCTACTCCCGTTTGCAGAACCCCACTTGTGATACCGTTGCGGCAAAGATAGCGGAAATGGAGGGCGGCACGGCGGCAATGCTGACGTCATCAGGTCAGGCGGCAAATTTCTACGCAGTATTCAATATCGCTTCCTGCG
The DNA here is from genome assembly GCA_017935525.1 of Clostridia bacterium. Taxonomy (GTDB): domain Bacteria; phylum Bacillota; class Clostridia; order HGM11327; family HGM11327; genus SIG351. The sequence continues at coordinate 210 of JAGBHJ010000207.1, forward strand.
GTGACCACGTCGTATCCTGCTCCACCATCTACGGCGGAACATTTAACCTTTTTGCCGTAACCATGAAGAGAATGGGTATCGAATTTACATTCGTGTCCCCCGACTGCTCCGAGGAGGAGCTTAACGCGGCATTCCGCCCCAACACAAAAGCAGTTTTTGGCGAGACCATCGCAAACCCTGCTCTCACTGTGCTTGATATCGAAAAGTTTGCAAAGGCGGCACACGCTCACGGTGTTCCCCTCATCGTAGATAACACTTTTGCTACCCCTGTTAATTGCAGACCCTTTGAATGGGGCGCAGACATCGTTACCCACTCCACAACAAAGTACATGGACGGCCACGGTGCGGCAGTTGGCGGATGCATAGTTGATTCCGGTAAGTTTGACTGGATGGCTCATAAGGACAAGTTCCCCGGCCTTACAACTCCCGACGACAGCTACCACGGCGTAACGTATTGCGAAAGATTTGGCCTTGAGGGTGCATTTATCACAAAGGCAACTGCTCAGCTGATGAGGGACTTTGGCTCCGTGCAGTCACCTCAGAGCGCATTTATACTCAACCTCGGCTTGGAGAGCCTCCACGTGCGTATGGAGCGTCACTGCTCAAATGCGCTGGCAGTAGCAAAATTCCTTGAGGCTCACGACAAGATCGCATGGGTAGAGTACCCCGGTCTGGAATCCTGCAAGCAATATCAGCTGGCAAAGAAGTATATGCCCAAGGGCACCTGCGGCGTTGTAAGCTTTGGCTTTAAGGGTGGCAGAAAGGCTGCCGAGAGCTTTATGAAGGCGCTCAAGATCGCCGCTATTGAAACTCACGTTGCAGACGCACGTACCTGCTGTCTGCATCCCGCAAGTGCAACGCACAGACAGATGTCCGACGAGGAGCTTATTGCAGCAGGCGTTACAAACGACCTTGTAAGATACTCCTGCGGTATTGAGAACGTTGATGACCTTATCGACGACATCAAGCAGGCACTTGACACAATCTGATGAAAGGATGACATTTTACAAATGCCAATAAAAATACCAAACGGATTACCCGCTACAAAAACTCTGCAGGACGAGAATATTTTTGTAATGTCAGAAACTCGCGCAGGAATGCAGGACATCCGCCCGCTAAAGATACTCCTCTTAAATTTGATGCCTACAAAAATAGACACGGAGACCCAGCTTTCCCGTCTTTTGGGCAACACGCCCTTGCAGGTGGAGCTGACTCTCATACACACAAAATCCCACCAGTCAAAAAACACCTCCCAGGAGCACCTGCTGGCGTTTTACAAGGGATTTAACGACGTAAAGCACGAGAATTTTGACGGCATGATAATAACGGGTGCTCCCGTTGAGCATCTGGAATTTGAGGAGGTCGAATATTGGGACGAGCTGTGCGAAATTATGGAATGGACAAAAACTCACGTACACTCCACGTTCCACATATGCTGGGGCGCACAGACAGGCCTTTATTACCACTTCGGTATACAAAAGCATCCCCTGCCCAAAAAGATGTTCGGAATATTCCCTCACAAGGCAGACTACAAGAGGTCAATACTTCTCCGCGGCTTTGATGACACCTTTATGGTGCCCCATTCCCGTCACACCACCGTGTTGAGAGAGGATATTGAAAGAGTGCCCGAGATCAAAATTCTCGCATCCTCCGCCGAGGCAGGCGTTTACGCAATGTCCACGGAAAACGGCAAGCAGATATTCATTACGGGTCACTCCGAATACGACGCAAATACCTTGAACAAGGAATACGTGCGTGACGTCAACGCAGGCAAGCCCATCGAAGTGCCGAAGAATTACTACCCCAATGACGACCCGTCCTTGGAGCCCTTGGTTACGTGGAGAAGCCACGCAAACCTGCTGTACTCCAACTGGTTGAACTACTTTGTTTACCAGACCACGCCGTACGATATTTCGTGTATCAATAAGTAAATCACATCAAAAACAGCGAAGCCCAATCCTTACGGATAGGGCTTCATTATTATCCAATATTATATCAAACCTCTACTCTCCAGCCAAACGGGTCGTCCTTCTTACCCCACTGGATGCCTGTGATCTCGTCATAGAGCTTCTGTGTCAGCTCACCGATCTCACCGCCGCCGATAGTCATAACGTCATCCTTGTAACGGAGCTTACCTACGGGAGATACTACCGCAGCAGTACCTGTTCCCCATACTTCCTCAAGGTCGCCGTTCTGCGCAGCAGCAACAAGCTCGTCAACGGAAATCCTTCTCTCCTCAACCTCGTATCCCCAATGCTTGCAAACTGCAATTACGGAGTTTCTTGTTACACCGGGAAGAATGCTGCCGTTGAGCGCCGGTGTTACCACCTTGCCCTTGATCTTAAAGAATATGTTCATAGCGCCAACTTCCTCGATGTACTTTCTCTCAACACCGTCAAGCCAAAGCACCTGAGAATATCCGCCATCATGAGCCTTTACCTGAGCAATAAGGGATGCAGCGTAGTTACCGCCCGTCTTTGCAAAGCCCATACCACCCTTTACAGCTCTTACAAATTCATCCTCAATCCAGATACCAACCGGTGCCAGACCGCTTGCGTAGTATGCGCCACTGGGAGAAAGAATGATTATAAAGAGGTATGTCTTGGAGGGAGCAACGCCCAGGAATTCATCAGTTGCAATGATAAACGGACGGATGTAGAGGGACGTACCCTCATCCGTGGGGATCCAATCCTCATCCATCTTTACTGCAGCCTCAACCGCCTGAACAAAATCCTCCTCGGGGATCTGAGGAATGCACAGACGCTTGTTGGTCTCGTTTGTTCTCTTTGCGTTCATGTCGGGGCGGAAAAGATACGTCTTGCCGTCAACACCCTTGTATGCCTTCATACCCTCAAACATTTCCTGGCCGTAATGGTAAACCATTGCCGCAGGAGAAAGAGAGATATTCTGGAAGGGAACGATCCTTGCATCGTGCCAGCCCTTGCCCTCCGTGTAATTCATAACGAACATATGGTCAGTAAATACGTGACCAAAGCCCAGCTTTTCACCCTTGGCAGGCTTCTGCTTGGGTTCCGTTGTTTTTTCTATTCTGATATCAAGCATTTTTGCTACTTCCTTTCGTCAGCCTTCGTAATTGTAGCCCATATCCAAAGCCTTAAGGTTGACCTCCAAAAGGTCAGCGTGCTTTGCGGAAACTACCTTCTTAAGCGCGTCAGTAATATTCTCGTACGTTACAACGCCCGTTTCCTTAATCATCTTGCCGATCATGATGATGTTAGCCAATGTGGGGATACCTGCATCTGCCGCCATCTGTGTTGCGGGAATGTAGAAAGTATCAACGTCGTCCCTTTCCGCCTTTCTGCCGATAAGTGTGGAGTCAACGATCACCTTTGCACCCTTGGCAGCTGCGGACTCATACTTGTCGTATGAGGGCAGGTTCATAACCATAAGGATATCGGGGGTTGAAACGATGGGTGAGCCAACGGGATCATCGCTGATGATGATACTGCAGTTAGCCGTACCGCCTCTCATTTCGGGACCATAAGAGGGGAGCCAGCTTACCTGCTTGCCCTCCAGCAAGCCCTTGTATGCAATAAATTTACCTGCGAACAGAACACCCTGTCCGCCAAAGCCTGCAATAAGAATCTGAGTTGTCATTTCTTACTCCTCCTTTTCCTTTTCAGCACTTCTGTCCTTGTAAACGCCCAAGGGGTAGTAGGGGATCATCTTTTCGTCAACCCACTCCAAAGCCTTTTCGGGAGTCATGCCCCAGTTTGTAGGACAAGTGGAGATAACCTCAACCAAGGAGAAGCCCTTGCCGTTGATCTGGTTTTCAAAAGCCTTTTTGATCGCCTTCTTTGCGTTCTTGATGTTCTTTACGCTGTTAACGGCAACTCTTGTGATGTACTCGGGGCCGTCCAACGTTGCCAGCATCTCGCACACTCTGATGGGGAAGCCAACCGTGTTGGTATCTCTGCCGTAAGGA
>JAGBHJ010000029.1 GCA_017935525.1 Clostridia bacterium
AGAGTCCTTGCGGCTTTGTCGATGCTGTCACGCAGTAATGCGCCAAGGCTGCGACTCTGTACGGTATTTAACACAGCACTCTCCACCTTATACTCATTTCTTGTTCTAAAAACGAGCTTATACGCCACAATATGTGCCAGATAATGGCATAATAATACAATCACTCCCACTTTTGTGTTATCCATCATACCGACGCCCACCGTTGCCACCATAAACATGGGAGAGCATAGTGATGCCAAAGCCGCCACTCTGCCAAGGTCGTTACGTTTTATCTGCCCCGACACCACCAACTCCGCAGATATCTGTGCTCCTACGGGGTAGCCTGACACCGCGCCTACCGCAAGTGCCTTTATGCCCGCCGTGGGGATACCAATCCATCTTGCAACGGCGTTCAACCCTCTCAGCCCATCCAATGCCCCCGTAGCAACAAGCATATTCCCCGCCACAGCAAAGGGAAACAGGGACGGCACCAACCTTTTATACCACAACTCCAAGCCATCAAGCACTCCCGCCGCGGCAGTCCTCGGGAACAAAAAACAGATAACAACAATAAACACGGGAATCAAACTCAGCCTTTTCATGCAAAACTCCATAAAAAAATCGGTACATAAATACATATGTACCGATCAGTCACAATATTACGTTTCGTTGTCCCAGCCTTCAACACCCAAAAGCGCGGCTCTTTGTGCCAAAAGCTCGCGGCAAAGCTCGTTGTTGCTCGTTATAAGCTCATCAAGGCTGGCGGAGATATATTCGTATATATTCTTTTTGAACGCCGCCGCTTCCTCTGCAGTCATGGCTCTTTGCTTTCCACCCAAGAGATATTTCTTCAGCTCCTCGTCCATTCTTGCCGCCTCTGAATTAACGTCCTGTATGGACCTTGCCGTCTGCCCGAATTTATCCGCCAGATAGACCTCGCCCTCACGCTTCAGCTCGTTGACCTCATCCTTTGTTTCCAGCATTATCTGCTTACTCTTGATGTAGGCATTTTGAGTGATGTCATTCTCGCTGACCATCTTGTCAGCCTCCTTTGCCACGTCCTCCAGCAGCTTTTGCGCCTCCAGCTGAGCTTCGATTATCAGCTTGTTCTTCTCTGCCCTCAAATGATTTGCCGCCTGCAGCTCCTGTGGCATAAGTCGCTTCATCTCGTCCAGCATATCCAACAGCTCATCCACGTCAACAAGGCTCTTTGTCTTTAAGATAGGCAGCTGACCCTCAATGAGAATATCCTCCACAGAGCTTATAAGGTCAATAACGTTCACACGATCCTCCGATTACTCTCCCTTATGGGACCTTCTGTAAATTTCAGCCTTTGCATCCTCCATGATCGCTTCGGGGAGCATATCCGTAACGTCGCCGCCCAAAGCGCACACCTCCTTGACTATGCTGGAGCTGAGGTAGGAATACTTATAGCACGTTACCATAAACATGGTCTCTATCTCCTCGTCCAGCTTGCGGTTGGTAAGTGCCATCTGGAACTCATATTCAAAGTCGGACACAAACCTTAAGCCCTTAACTATGATCTTGGAGTTGTGCTTATGCATAAAATCCACCAACAAGCCCTGGAATTCCTCAACCACAACGTTGTTGAGCCCCTCCACGGATGCAATGGACCTTTCTATATAATCACGTCTTTCCTCAAAGGAAAACATGGGGTTCTTGCTGTGGTTTTTAACCACCGCAACCACCACCTTATCAAACATTTTGGAAGCTCTCTTTATTATATCCAAATGACCCTTTGTGATGGGGTCAAAGCTTCCCGGATAAACTGCAATACTCATAATAAACCTCTTGTCTTATTCCTTTAACCCCAATATGGCAAAGGCAGATCTGCCGTAGCGTCTTTCGTCAAGAATGTCGTATTCCGAGGGCACATCCGCCAAAACGGAGTTCTTTGCCTCGTACTGTACTATCACCCTGCCGCCCTGCTTCAGCAAGCCGCCATCCCTTATCCCCTCAAGGATGCTTTTCTCAAAGCCCTTGTTGTAGGGAGGGTCAAAGAATATATAATCAAATTTTCTGCCCGTCATCCGCTTGACTGCCAGCAAGGCGTCGCTTGCCATTACAGTAACTTCACTCCTGCAGCCCAGCTTTTCAATATTGGCATCTATTGCCCTTAGCGCCGCCTTTGCACTTTCCACCATTACGGCGTGCTTGGCACCTCTGCTGAGCGCCTCAAGGGCAACGTTGCCCGTGCCTGCAAAAATATCGCAGAATTCGGCATTATTTATTTTGTCACCAATTATATTGAACAGAGCCTGCTTTAACATATCGGGTGTGGGCCTTGTATCCATACCGTCCACCGAAACCAGCGGTCTGCTCTTCCATTTTCCGGCGTTGATCCTCATTGGCTCTGACCTTCCGCCTTACTTCATCAACAGCTCGTAGAGTCTGTCAAGCTCGTCGTCGCCAAAAAAGGCGATCTCAATACTGCCCTTCTTTGCCCCGTAATTGATTGCGACCTTTGTCTGGAGCTTATCCTCCAACTTTTGCTCAATGTCGGAAATATATATGGGCTTTTCCTTCTTTTCCTTTTTGGGCTCCTTGGGTTCTTCCTTTATCTTTGCGATGTACTGCTCAGCCTGGCGAGTGTTCATGCCGCGGGTAAGAATATCGTTGGCATACTTTATCTGGCGCTCCTCCTCGTCAAAGCTGCACAAAAGCCTTGCCTGACCCGGAGGCAGCATTCCGTCGGAAACCAGCTTCTTTACGGGCTCGCACAGAGTCAAAAGCCTTACCGTGTTGGCAACGGCAGGTCTGCTCTTGCCCACGCTCTTTGCCACCTGCTCCTGGGTAAAATTAAACTCATCCATGAGCCTCTGCATACCCTCTGCCTCCTCGATGGTGTTCAGATCCTCTCTCTGGAGGTTATCGATAAGGGCAACCACCGCAGTCTGCTGTGCGTCGTAATCCTTAACGATGGCAGGAATATCCGTCACTCCCGCAAGCTTTGCCGCACGCCAACGACGCTCACCTGCAATCAGCACGTAGCGGTCGTCCACCTTGCGCACAATAACGGGGTTGATTATGCCGTGGGTGGCAATGGATTCCGCAAGCACGTTGAGGGCATCCTCGTCAAAAACCTTTCTGGGCTGGCTCTTGTCGGGGTCAATGTCGTTCCACTTTAATACTACGTAATCGGGATTTCCCTCCAAATGCTCCTCTGTTGCCACGGAGAGTGCTTCGTCAAACAATGAATTCAAGCCCTTACCCAATGAGCTCTTCTTTTTTGTAGCTGCCATCGCTATTTCCTTTCTTTATAAACAGTTGTGCTTTGTCAACAATTCCTTCGTCAGATCCATATACGCCAAAGCGCCGCTGCAATCGGGCGAATAATCAAATATGGACTGGCCAAAGCTGGGCGCCTCACCCAGACGTATATTTCTTGGGATCACCGCGTCAAACACGTTGCCCTTAAAATTATTTCTTACCTCCTCAACCACCTGCACGGAAAGGTTTGTCCTCTTGTCGTACATTGTCAAAAGCACGCCCTCCACCTTAATGTCGGGGTTGGAGCTCTTTTTTACAAGGTTGATGGTCTGCACCAGCTGGCTCAAGCCCTCCAGCGCAAAAAACTCGCACTGTATGGGCACTATCACGCCCGTACAAGCAGTAAGACAATTCAACGTCAAAAGCTCCAATGACGGCGGACAGTCGATTATTATGTAATCATAATCCCCCTCGATGGGCTTTAACGCCTTTTTGAGCACCTGCTCACGGGACTTCATCTTTGCAAGGTCAAGTCCTGCGCCCGCAAGATCTATATTTGCAGGCAATACCCACAGGCCTTGGCATTCCGTCGCCACGATGGCGTCCTTTGCGGGGTGGGAATCTATCAGCACGTCATAAAGGGATGACTCCAAAGAGGGTTTAAAAATTCCAAGCCCCGTGGTGGCATTACCCTGGGGGTCCGCATCCACCAAAAGCACCCTTTTGCCAAGGGAAGCAATGCCTGCGCTTAAATTTACGGCGGTGGTGGTCTTTCCCACTCCACCCTTTTGATTAGAAACTGCTATAATATGTGCCATTTGGTATGACCCTTTCTTAATGCTCTGATTTTTTAACTATGACCCTTGCCGGGGAGCCGTCAGCATCCTTCAGTCGTAACGGCAGACATATCATGTCGTACCAACCGCGGGACAATTCCTTCATATTGACTGCCTCAAGTGCTATGCATTCGTTATTCTTAAAGAATTCCTGATGCACAGGCGCCGAAAGCTCATGCTTTGATATTGCAAAATAATCCGTACCCAAAAGCAGGATGCCTTTTTCGTGTATAAACCTTACCGCGGACAGGTCCAGCCCCACAAACTCGGGTCTGAATTTGCCCTCGTAGCCTATAACGGAATTATCCGTCTTTATCAAGAGCCTTTTTACCCCGTCGGGGATATTGCTCCTTGCAAGGTCGTCGTAGGTAACAACGTCTATCCCCATCAGCTCCACCACAAAGCACTCGCCCACCAGCGTATCAAGATCCAGCTGATGCACTCTTTTGCCATCGTTGTTAAAGTGGTACGGAGCGTCAATATGCGTGCCCGTGTGGCATCCCATATCCAGCCTGGACTCGTTGTACAGGTCTCCGCCGTCAATGGAATTCTTTATGGGGCGTCTAAATGGGAATTTATCGTTATACGTTATCATGCCCTCCTCAACAAAGAGGCTGACATCGATCCATTTACTCATTATTACAAGCCCAAGTAGCTCTTAACGTCTGCCACTCTGTCCAGCTTTTCCCAAGGCAGGTCAATATCATCCCTACCAAAGTGACCGTAAGCCGCCGTCTGCTTGTAAATAGGTCTGCGGAGATCCAGCGTCTGGATGATTGCCGCAGGACGCAGGTCAAACAGCTCGTCAACGCACTTTTCGATCTTTGCAGGGTCAACATGTGCCGTGCCGAATGTATCCACCAGAACTGATACGGGGCGGGACTTGCCGATAGCGTAGGAGATCTGTATCTCGCACTTGTCAGCAGCGCCGGACGCAACGATGTTCTTGGAAACGTATCTTGCCGCATAAGCCGCAGATCTGTCCACCTTTGTGGGGTCCTTGCCGGAGAATGCACCGCCGCCGTGACGTGCGTAGCCGCCGTACGTATCAACGATTATCTTTCTGCCTGTAAGGCCTGAGTCTGCATGAGGTCCACCCAGAACAAATCTTCCCGTGGGGTTAACAAGGTACTTTATGCTTTCGTCTCTGAACTGCTCGGGGATAATGGGCTTTGCCACAAACTCGATGATATCCTGACGCAGCTGCTCCTGGCTTACCTTGTCGCTATGCTGTGATGATATCAGCACGGAATCAATGGCAACGGGAGTGTTGTCCTCATACTTGATGGTAAACTGTGTCTTACCGTCGGGACGCAGATAGGGCAAAACGCCGCTTTTTCTGACCTCGGAAAGTCTTTTTGATGCCTTATGTGCCAAATAGATAGGCATGGGCATATACGTTTCCGTTTCGTTACAAGCAAAGCCAAACACCATACCCTGGTCGCCCGCACCGATCTTGTCGATAAGGTCCTCGCTGGACTGTCTTGTTTCAAGAGAGTTGCCAACGCCCATTGCGATGTCGCCACTCTGCTCGTCTATGGAAGAAATTACTGCGCAGGTATCAGCATCAAAGCCGTACTTTGCTCTTGTATAGCCGATCTCCCTTACAGTATCACGCACGATCTTTTGAAAATCAACGTAGCAATTCGTTGTGATCTCACCCATTACGAGCACCAAGCCCGTTGTGCACGCAGTTTCGCAAGCAACCCTTGCCATGGGGTCCTTCTCATAAATGGCGTCAAGCACTGCGTCAGA
>JAGBHJ010000208.1 GCA_017935525.1 Clostridia bacterium
CAAAATGGGTAGCGCCGCCTGTGAATAACGTGGTGCTTTTTGATAGGGAAGCAAACACCTTGACTCCCGAAAGGGTAAAGGACGCCATCACTACCGCATTTGAGATGAACGGCAGAGCCGTGGTGGGCACAAGGGGTGACTCCGCTATGCAGCCCCAAACGGCGGTGGCGATGCTGGAGGAGCTTTTGATGGGCTTGTCCAACAGGGACCAATCCGCACAGCCGGATAAAAGTGAGCCCTCCAACAGCAAGTACGCACAGATAGTCAGAGTGCTGGACGACAATATGGACAGAATGCTGGAGCTGGGCGACATTGCGGAAATGTGCAATATGAGCGTTTCCAACCTCAAGCGTATATTTTATAAGTATGCGGGCATGGGGCTGATACACTACTATAACGAGCTGAAGGCAAGAAAGGCGATATTACTTTTGGGCGAGGGACTCAGCGTAAAGGAGACCGCCGCAAGGCTGGGATTTTCCGATCAGAATTACTTCAGCTATTTTTTCAAGAGGATAATGGGTAAATCTCCTACGGTGTACATGAGGTCCGTTGAAAAGAAAAGATAAAGGAGGGCATTGGTATACCCTCCCTTGCACGGGTTAAAGTCAGCATCCGCAACCACAGCCGTCGTCGATCTGGCCGCAACCGTTGCCGCCGTAGCCGCAGAAAAGCACTACGAGGAGCAGGAAGAAGAAAAGAAGGCTATCGTTGTTCTCACCGAACATATCGCAGTTCATAAAGAGCACTACGAGCAAAAGGAAAAAGAACAAAAGGCTGGAGCTGCTTGTTTCGTTACCGAATAAGTTAGAAAGACACATATTTATTGATCTCCTGTCTGTATTATTTGAGGATGCACCGTTTGGCGTATCTTCAATAACATAGTATGCATAAAAACCACGTGGGTTACATATAATAAAGAATTTTTGGAGGAAGACATGACAGAAATAAGAATAAGATTTCCCGAGGGAAGAAAAAAGGCTCTTACGCTGAGCTATGACGACGGCGATTCGCCCGACGCAAGATTGATAGAGATAATGAAGAAAAACGGGCTTAAGGGCACGTTCAACATTATGAGCATGCTGTTTGACCTGCCCGAGGATCACGTTAAGGAGAGGATGAGAATAGTTAAGGAGGCGATCTTTAACTCCGACAACGAGGTGGCTTGCCATTCCTATAACCATCCCCATATCGCAGGCATGATAAAGACGGGCATGATACAGGAAACTCTCAACGACAGGCTGCGCTTGGAAAAGGAATTCGGCAGAATGGTACGCGGCTACGCATACCCCTACGGCTCCCACAGTAAGGAGGTTGAGGAGGTGCTGGAGATGTGCGGTATCGCGTATGCAAGGACTGTACATGCTCACGAAAGCTTTGTCCTCCCGCAGAATTGGTACCAATGGAACCCTACCTGCCACCACAATGCGGATATTATGAGGCTGGCAGACAGATTTCTTAACGGTGACCCTGCTTCGGCGGAGGATCCATATCTGTTCTACGTTTGGGGTCACACGTTTGAATTCAACCACGACAACAACTGGAACAAAATAGAGGAGTTTGCTGAAAAGGTGGGCAACAGGGACGACGTCTGGTACTGTACAAATATTGAATTCTACGACTATTACCAGTGCTTTAAGGGCTTGAAGTTCTCCGCTGATGAGTCGATCATTTACAACCCCTCTGCTACGGACGTGTGGGTGTCCTTTGGAGGAACAAAAGAGCCTGTTAAAATTCCTGCAGGGGAGATCGTAAAGCGTGGATAAGGGCAAGAAAGGCTTTTTTAACAAGCGGACGCTGTGGATAGCGAGGTATTGCGTGCTTTTGCTGGCGGTGGCGTTGATGTTTGACAGAAGGCTTGAGGTAAACAGGTATTCCGTTGATGCGGAGCAGATAGACGGGGTCATCCGCCTTGCTCTGCTTACGGACTTGCATTCCAGCAGCTACGGCAAGGGCTGTGACAAGATAATAACGGCGTTGCGCAAGGAGGCTCCCGATATCGTCCTCCTTGGTGGGGATATATTTGATGACGTTTTGTCAAACGACAACGCAACTGCATTGGTCAATGCCCTCGGAAGTGAGTTTTTGTGCTATTACGTCAGCGGTAACCACGAGTATTGGACAAATGACATAGATTCTATCAAAGCCACGGTGGAGGCAGCAGGTATAGAGGTGCTGGAGGGCGAGTGCTATACGGTGGAGGTCCGCGGGCAGAAGATAAATATCTGCGGAGTTGACGACCCCGTGTATGACTACGACAGAATGTACCGACAGATGGATGCGGCGGACGAAGCGTCCGACAACGGATATTATACGGTTCTGCTTTCCCACAGACCGGAGATGGTGGAGGAATACGGCAGATACAGCTTTGACCTTGTGCTGGCGGGCCACGCCCACGGCGGTCAGATGAGGGTACCCTACGTGCTTGAAAACGGTATATATTCGCCTAACCAGGGCTGGATGCCAAAGTACACAAGCGGGCTGTACGAGCTTGACGGGTACGACCTGATAGTGAGCCGTGGACTGGATAGGGATTCCGTCAGCGTGCCCAGACTTTTCAACAGACCTGAGATAGTGCTGGTGGAGGTTGGGTAAGATATGGACTTTTTTTACAGATTGGTGACGATGGACTCCGTTGTGGGTGAATTCTTTGGAGTGGTGCCCATAACTATTCTTGCAGGACTGGTGTATGTTATAGTCAGATGGGCTTGGGTAAGAAAATCGGGTGAAGTCGTAAATGTGGGCAAAGAGGCGTTGAGGCTTGTGTTTGTCTGCTACGTGGTCGGACTCGTCAACCTTGTGCTGGTGCCGCAAAATATGTGGCGATACGCTTGGTTTTATTTGAAAAACGGATATAAGGGCGGGGAGCTTGCGCCGCTTTTCAGCGGAGGATTCAATTTTGTCCCGTCGCTTGTAAGGGTGATGAGGGGAGAGCTTCAGCTTGGCAGCTGGGTCAAAGTGATGCTGGTTGGCAACGCGGTAATGCTTGTGCCCATGGGCGTATTACTGCCGTTGGTGATGAAAAAGCTACAACCTCGTCATATGCTTTGCCTTGCCTTGCTGATACCCTTGGCAATAGAGGTGCTCCAGCCGATCATTGGCAGAAGCTTTGATATTGACGATATAATAATGAACTTTGCAGGGGTTGCCCTTGGATATTGTGTCGTTGTGATCGTAAAGGCGTTGGGAAGGTTGATCTTACGTAAATAAAGGGTTGAGTAAAGCCCAAGAAAAATGCGATGATGGGCGGATCTTGCTGTATTTAGTATGGATCTGAACTCTCGCGAGATGGTCGGTTTTTAATGATATTATATTGGCTTACAAAACTGCCCGAAGGGCAATATCACTCGGCTTTAGCCGAATATCACTGCAAAGCAATATAACTCGCCGCAGGCGAATATAACTGAAAAAGACGATTACTTTCGTAATCGTCTTTTTCTTGTGCTCGTAGTATAAAATTGCAACTTAATAAAATGGAGATTTGCAAAGCAAGTCAACCTTTACTTCTTCACTATTCACTATTACTTCTTACCTAAAATTCCGTACACGCCAAATTAGTGAAAAGTGAAGAGTGAAGAGGTAATAAGTAAAAATTCCGCACACTTGCGTGTACGGAATTTTTTGGGGTGAATAATGGGGCTCGACCGTACGCTTCGCGTACTGCTTGCTCGGGCTAAAGCCCTCACACCATCCGGCTAAAAACGATCCACCGGATCGTTTTCTTAACGCCGTCTGCCCCCTTGGGGTTCGAGCCCCCTCCTATCTGTTATACCAGAATAAAAAAGGGGCTGTAAAAAAAGTCCCATAAAAGAACACAGAGTTCATCTCGAAAGTTGAACTCTGTGTTTTTTGCTAAATATTCCACATATTGATGAAAACCATATAAAAAAGAGTACAGAAAGCAAAGCCACCCTTCAAA
>JAGBHJ010000209.1 GCA_017935525.1 Clostridia bacterium
CCAAAGGAAAAGAAAAGGGCGCTCATATTCAGAATTGCCCAATGCGCATTTGCCATATTGTTGGTGGTGTCAGTAGGCTTTTTGATCCGCGAGCAGATGATTGCCAAGGAAAACGATGAGGTCTTTAACGGAATTGCAGAGCTGATCCCTCAAAACCCCACGGTAAACCCTAATCCCACGGTGACCATGACGCCAACGCAAGCACCAACCGCGACCCCGTCTGCAACGCCGCAGATAACACCAACACCGTCGCAGGAGCCTGCAACAACACCGCAAGTATCCGCCACTCCGGAGGCTACGCCAATACCAACACCCGAGCCTACCCCGATGCCTACGCCTGAGCCTACACCCGTGCCCACTCCTCAGCCCACACCCTCCGTATATGATAAATACGGCGCTGTGCTGGAGCTGAATGATGACATGATCGGCTGGATCACCATCGACGGCACAAAGATCAACTACCCCGTAATGCAGACCCCCGAGGCGGAGCATTACTACCTGTACAGAGATTTTTACGGCAAGGACAGCGTTTACGGTACGCCCTACGCCATGGCAAATTGTAAGGTCGGAGAGTCCGACAACATCATTCTGTACGGGCATCACATGAAGAACGGCTCAATGTTCTCCAATCTGATATACTACCAAACACCCAGCAGCAGACAAAAATACTGGGAGTCCCACAGGTACGTTCAGTTTGATACCTTTGACGGTGGCTACGGCAAGTACGAAATATTCGCCGCATTCAACGCCAAGGTACCCTCCAAGGACTCATTCGGCTACACCTCATTTACAAAGGCGGAGTCAAAGGAGGAGTACGACAAATTCGTAAAGACCTGCCTCGACAGATCCGTTATCAAAACGGGCATCGTACCCCAGTACGGCGACGAGCTCTTGACGCTGGTTACCTGCGAATTCCGTTACAAGAACAAGTACGGCAGATTTGTTGTGGTAGCACGTAAGATCTCAGAATAAATTCATCAGCATTCAAAGCATCGGCAGAAGCATCTGTCGATGCTTTTTTATCCGCTGTACGACATTATATCCATCAAAACGCTTTTCTCCTCGGCAGTATCCCGACCCTTTGTCCGCCCTCGGTAATGTATAATTACAATACATCAACACTCAAGGGGGGGCGCAATGGTCATCACTGTTTACGCAGACGTACTGCTTTTATTGTCATTTGTCGTAACGTTGCCCGTAGTGTGGGGCGTTGCAAGATTGCTGGGGTACGGGTTTACGCTGCTCCGAGGGGTGTTGGCATCGCTTATCTGCTTTTCCGCCACGTTGCTTGCAATAATACTGAAGGCTTCCCTGCCACTGATGCTGCTGATATACGCCCCCGCATTCCTGCTGATGGCGTTGGTCGCCTATGGTAAAAAGCCTTTTACGGACACCGCCAAGTCCGCACTTGCCCTTTTGCTCTGCCAGGTATTCCTCGCAGGGGCGGCAAAGCTCATCGGGGACATCGTCACAAGAGGCACCGCAGACGGTGTCAGCATATTATCGGTAATTTTGGGGTGTGTGCTGTTGATCATTGGCATAAGATCCAAACGGTCAGCATATGCTTTTAACGTAGCCACCGCACATCACTCCGCATTACTGACGGTGGAAACAAGCGGCAGGGTGTTTCGCTTTAATGCGTTTATCGACACGGGCAATTTTCTCCGTGAGCCGATCTCCACCCTGCCCATTGCCATTATAAGAAAAAGCGCCGCACCAAGGGAGCTACTGCAGTTATTCTCCGTGGGCAAGCATTTGCGTTACGTGCCGATCACCACAGTCAGCGGTACGGGGTTGACGCCCTGTATCCCCGCAACGGCAACCGTCACCCACAACGGCGTACATAATTGCAGTATATACGTCTGTCTTTCGGACGCCATATCCCACGAAGCCGTCATCGGTACCCAAATAATTACCGCACAAGGAGGAACCACACCGTGAACGTAATCAAGAGCATCTTCCACAGCATCATCCGCCTGCTTTTCCGCCGCAACACCGCCATGTACATGATGTCGGGCAATTCTTTGTTGCCACCCCTCACCCCCGAGGCGGAACGCACCCTGGTTTTGAGAAATCAGCAGGGCGACGCCGCCGCAGGCAAAAGGCTGGTGGAGCATAACTTGCGCCTGGTGGTGTATATAGCCAAAAATTCGACAGCTCCGGTGTGCCCATGGACGACCTTATTTCCATCGGCAGTATCGGGCTGATAAAAGCCGTCAAGGCATACAAGGCGGACAAGAACATAAAGCTGGCAACATTCGCCTCCAAGTGCATCGAGAACGAGATACTTATGTTTCTGCGGAAGATAGTCAAGTGCAAGCAGGAAATATCCCTTGATGAGCCCCTTAATACCGACGCTGACGGCAACGAGCTGCAGCTGACGGACGTTTTGGGGGCGGCGGATGACGACGTTTATGAGACAACAGAGCAAAAGGTGATGAGCGAGGAGCTGCACCGCGCCATAGCACGGCTGAAAAAGAACGAGCAGATGATAATAGAGCTGAGGTTTGGGCTGAATAATAAAGAAGAAAAGACACAAAAGGAGGTAGCCGATATGCTCGGCATATCCCAATCATACATATCAAGGCTGGAAAAGAAGATAATAAAGAAGCTGAAAAAGGACATTGTCCAGGTGGGATAAAGGAAACGGAGAGCTTGCGCCGCACCCTTGTGGGGCACAACACTTGCTCTCCGTTTTTAGTCATTTTGTTTTTGTTGAATACCAAATTATTCAATTCTATAACCGATTGGTTTTACTGTTCCGCGTATTTCTCATCCCAATATGTGAATAGATCATCATCATGAATTCCCGCAAAATAACTATATGGAAGAAAGGTTAAATTCTTTACATGATAACATTTTGTGTACTCATTATACAAAAAATCCATATATACGTAACCGCCGGTATAAGGATTATCAAATACCCAAAAGCGTTCATCGTCATGCTTCATCCATTCTACCGTCGGCCAGAAATATGCACCTACAGCGTCACCATTCTCATCATAATCCACCAAAAGACTTTTCAAGTATATATTTTTATAACGCACAGTACAGTAGGGTCTTGGCTCCTTGTTAGGAGTTTTTTCAGTCCATTTGAACTCTACCCCCTCGCCTATTATATCTTTATATTCATACCCACCTACGTGTGTTACATACTGATTATTCATAATGGTATTTGTCTGGAACGGAATGATCACATACTGCCATACTAAAAGGATCACGATTGGAAGTATTAACATCGCACCGACCACAATGGCTGCAATAACACTTTTTCTCATATTCTATTCTCCTTTACCACCTGTATGTTGTTCCGAAAATATATGTATATCCGGAATGATCCTCAACAAAACTTGCAATATTAGCATTTATTTCACCCATAACAAACTTATTGCCAAACGAAGTTGTACTTCCGTTATATGTTGATATTGACATATCTGCAATTACTACCCTATCTGACTCGAAAGTTCCGACTATAAAATCGTTAACATAGTGAGCGTGAATCATTATCTCTGCAGCAAAAGAATGGAATGATGTATTACCTACGTGTGATAATAAAACCATGTTTTTTTCATCAAAAGTTAAATTATTCTTATCAGAAATTATTATTTTGTTTTGATTCGGAACAAAAATGCCATCTGAATTATAAGCATTAACCGCATCAAGCATTGAATAATCTTTCACCTCCACTGTGCTTACCATTCTATTTGTTATACCGTCAACTAGTTCTATCTCATTGTTAAGACACTTCTTTTCAATAATTTTTTCAATATACACTTCAGCAATAAGATATCCACCAGATTTTTGAGTATTGCTAAAATACGATACAAGAATATCATCTGCACTTTTATTAGGATTAAATGTATATAGCACGCTTTCTCCCAGAGCAGTTATATTGGCTTCTGTTGGATTTAATATACAATCTGACAATGAATCTCCGTTAAAATCAATGAACGATACAGAAACCTTTGAACTTGCATCATCATTTATTACCAAACCCACCAGTCCATCCACTGAGCTTCCGGATTGATTTACGGAGTACAAGTAGGATGTTGAGTACTCAGCCATGGTAACAGACAATCCTTTACGGGACAATATAATAGAAAGCGGAATAGTGGACATATAAAAACCATCCCCCGTCTTTACTATTTCCTCACTTTCAAGCAAGTCATTACGATTCAACGTCTTCATTAAAGACGAATAACCGTCTATCTCTATCGTACTATAAGTTTCCTGCTTCGCCCCATTAGGATCCAACGTAATCTTAATCTGAACTGTTCCCGATGTTCTTGCTGTTACAACGCCTGATGTTGAAACAGTCGCTATACTTGTGTTAAGTGATTGATATGTAACAGTCGCATCTTCATATACCGTCGATTTCATCAAAGACACTGTATCCCCAACGCCCATGATTACATCTGTCCTGAAGTGATCAGTCATATCGGTTTTGTATTTCACAATTATCATCGGTTTATTACTCGATGAATTTTCCGTCGAATAATAACTTAAGTGATTAGATCCGGATGACTCACTTGCATTTTTCACCAGCAATCCGCCATTCAGCATATTTGAATTATTCCTCCAGCGAGATATTGCCGAAGTAATATCAAACGAAACATAGCCTGTTCCTGTTACAGCAACAGTATCGTATGCCGAAGACTCAAAATCCGCAGCACAATTATTCCATGTAGCTCCCGTTTCAGTCCATGAATAATCCGTACACTGGTGAATGGACAATGACTGATTAGTCAATCTTGCATAGTTAATATACAACTTAAACTCCGCACTGACAACACTGGACATATAGGTATATAAAATTGGCGAATTTATCAAACTATTTGCTCTAAATACCGCCCTACCCATGCCAAGGCGCGTGCTGGATCCTATGTAATTGTCAGTTTCCGAATCCTTGTTCGTAGCTGCAGCACCTTGATACAAGCCCACGTCTGTAATTCCCGCGCTGGGAACTGTCAACGTCGGATCCACCGTTACAGGGTACTCTGCTCCCTGCAGGAACGTATCGTCAACTGCAAGGCTTACAATGTACATCGCACCGGGCTTAACCTCGGTCACGTCCATTGTACCGTATGCTTCGC
>JAGBHJ010000210.1 GCA_017935525.1 Clostridia bacterium
AGGTGCGTTTGGTTGCTTTGTGCTTTTGTCCGTATTCGGCATTCTGTGCGAGGTGTTCATACACGGCTCCATCGGTGCGGTAAAGACATTGGGTTGGCTGGTGCTGGCTCTGTTGTGCGGCGTGTTTGCACAGCTGGGCGACTTGTTTGCCTCCAGCATTAAGAGATTTTGCGGAGTAAAGGATTTCAGCAGCCTGATACCCGGTCACGGCGGTGTTGTGGACAGGCTCGACAGCGTTATGTTTACTTGTGTGCTGGTGTATTTGTTCAGATTGCTGGGAATAATTTAATAGTGACGGATGTATAATCAATTATGAAAAGAATATCAATTTTTGGCTCGACGGGTTCAATAGGAACACAGACATTTGACATTGCGGAAAAATACCCCGACAAATTCAGCCTTGTGGCTTGCTTTGCCAACAAAAACGGCAGTCTGGTGGCTCAACAGGCGGATAAGCTTGGTGCAGGGTTTATCGGTCTTTACGATGTTGATGCATTGAGCGAATTAAAAAAGACGTACCGCGGCAAGGCTGTGATATGCGACCCCAAGGGCGATATTGACGAGGTATTTGCAAATACCGACATAGTGGTGGTTGCCATCAGCGGCTTTGCGGGTATTGGTGTCACTCTTGAGGCGTTAAAGAGGGGCAAGATTGTTGCCATTGCGACCAAGGAGGTCCTTGTTGCGGCGGGTGACATCGTTGACGAATATATAAATGAATACGGCGGAAAAATAATCCCCGTGGACAGCGAGCATTCCGCTATATGGCAATGCCTTGAGGGAATCAACTGCGGCGGAGATTACAGAGATCATGTCCACAGACTGATACTGACTGCATCCGGCGGTCCGTTCCGCACCTTTACAAAGGAGCAGATGGAAAACGTTACCGTTGAGCAGGCGTTAAAGCATCCCAATTGGAGCATGGGCGCAAAAATAACCGTTGACTCTGCATCGATGATGAATAAGGGACTTGAGGTCATAGAGGCGGAGCGCCTTTACAAGGTGGGCGTGGATAAGATCCATGTGCTGGTGCATCCCCAGAGCATAGTGCATTCCATGGTGGAGTGTAACGACGGCAATATCATCGCCCAGCTGGGCAATGCGGATATGCGTCACCCTATCCTTTATGCGTTGACATATCCCGACAGAGTGGAGACCAAATTCGGCAGGCTTGACCTTACAAAGGCATCCGCCCTTACTTTTGAGGATCCTGATATGGAGAGATTCCCTTGTCTTCAGCTGGCGTACGATGCGCTGCGGATGGGCGGCGTTGCTCCGTGCGTTCTGAATGCGGCAAATGAGCGTGCTGTGGAGCTTTTTTTGAAGAGGGAGATAAAATTCACCGATATTTCAAAATTTGTTCACGGCAAATTGATAGAGCTGTGCGATAATATTACAGACGGCGGCAAGCTGACGTTGGATGATATTATCCGTGCTGATAAAGCGGCAAGACAGTGATCCGTCCGTTAATAATATACTGAAAGGTTTTTTCAAATGTACGTAATTTATACAATACTTGCATTTCTGATCGGCTTTACACTCATGGTTTTGGTTCATGAGTGGGGTCACTACATCACAGGCAGAATGTTTGGGGTCAAGATAGACGAATTTGCTATCGGTATGGGTCCCAAAATATTCTCTACAAGAGGCAAAAAGAACAATACGGTGTTTTCCGTTCGCTGGATACCCATCGGAGGCTTTGTAAAGTTTACCGGTGACGGCGAGGCATACGGCGAGCAGACGGAGGCGGACGAAAAGGATCCCAGAATACTGCCCAATATTAAGGTGTGGAAGCGATTTATAATCTACGCCGCAGGCGCATTTATGAACGTGGTGCTGGGCTTTGTGCTGTTGGTGCTTTTGTACCTTTTTATCGGATTGCCCACGCAAACTCCCAACATCGGTCAGGTGATAGAGAATTCTCCTGCATATTCCGCAGGGCTTCAGGCAGGGGATATCATCCTTAAGGTTGACGGTGTTGACATCGTGCAGGACAATTACGACAACGCCATTGAGCAGATATCACAGCTTATCGGCGAGGGCGAGGTGGTGTTTACCGTTGACAGAGGCGGCAACATTGTTGACGTTGTTATGACGCCCCAGTATGATGAGGAAACTGATTCATACAAGGTTGGCTTCTACTTTGGATATGTTTACAAGGGTGTGTCATTCTTTAAGGCTGTTGGGCTTTCGGTTGATACCTCTCTTGAGATGATGACATTGATATTCAAGACTCTGGCAAACCTTATTTTCAAGGGTGAGGGTATGGAGAATATCAGCGGACCTATCGGCATTATCTCCATTATAAGCGATGCTACAAGGCAGGGAATACTCTCTCTGGTAAGCATTTTTGCATCACTCACTCTTAACCTTGCGGTGGTCAATATGTTGCCTTTCCCGGCGCTTGACGGCGGAAAGTGCGTGCTTCTGCTGATAGAGGCGATTACCCGCAAGCCCATCAAGAGAGAGGTGGAGGGCTGGCTGAATTTTGCAGGCTTTGCGCTGTTGATGATATTGATGCTTGTGATAGGAGTTAAGGACGTATTTACGTTCTTTGGATAATACAAAATAAGGAAGAAAGCTATGGAAGGCAGATCAACTGTTGAGGTAAATATTGGCGGCGTGGTAATTGGCGGCAACAATCCTGTTGCGGTGCAGTCCATGACCAATACGGACACAAAGGACGCAAAGAGCACTCTGGAGCAGATCGCGGCGTTAAAGGCACGCGGATGTGACATCGTAAGATGTGCTGTTTACGATTCTGACTGTATTGAGCCGTTAAAGACGATAGTAAAGCAAGCGGGAATGCCGGTGGTTGCGGATATCCACTTTGACTACCGCCTTGCGTTAAAGTCCATTGAGGCAGGAGTGGCAAAGGTAAGAATAAACCCGGGCAATATCGGCGATGACGACAAGATACGCATGGTAGCGGATGCGGCAAAGGCAAACGGCGTACCGATAAGGGTTGGTGCGAATTCCGGCTCAATAAATGCGGACTTTGAGAAAAAGTACGGCAGAGGCGCAGTTGCCATAGCTGAAAGCGCACTTGCAAACGTAACAGCTCTTGAAAAGGTGGGCTTTGACAATATCGTTATTTCCGCAAAATCCTCAAACGTTAAGGAGATGCTGGAGATATACCGCTATATTTCGGGCAAGACCTCACATCCCTTGCACTTGGGTGTTACCGAGGCAGGTGATGTGCTGGCGGGCACAGTCAAGAGTGCTGTCGGCATAGGTGCGTTGTTGCTGGAGGGCATAGGCGACACCGTAAGAGTGTCCCTAACTGCAGACCCTGTTAAGGAGATCGATGCGGCGTACGAAATATTGAGAGCCGTTGGACTTTATGACGGCGGTGTGGAGATAATTTCCTGCCCCACCTGCGCAAGAACAAAATATGACCTTGAGGGCACGGTTGCAAGACTGCGAGAGAAATTCGCAGGAGAAAAGCGAAGCCTTACAGTTGCGGTAATGGGCTGTGTAGTAAACGGTCCCGGCGAGGCATCCCATGCGGATATAGGAATTGCTGGCGGCAAGGGCAAGGTGGTGCTGTTTGAGCACGGCGAAAAGATCGCTACATATCCCGAGGCGCAAGCAGTTGATGCATTGTACGAAAGAGCCATGAGGCTTTTGGATAATAAGAAAAACTAATATTCTACCAAGGGGTATAAAAGCCCCTTGGCTTTTCGCATTTTTAATGCGGAGCAGTATTACGGAGCAGACGGTGAGATAACATGACATTGAACGAATATTTTACGGAAGAAAAGCTTGATTTTCTTGAAAATACACAGCTTGACAGTGCAAAATACTACCGCGAAACAGGCAGGGTAGAGCTTTATTGTACTGTTTCTGCGGCTTTGCTAAAGGAGCAGGAGCTGCACATAAAAAAGCTGTTTGCAAACAAGATAGGTGTATCTCCCGATTCCGTAAAGCTGATACTGAAAAACAAGAACCCATTGAAGTTTGATCCGCAAAAGCTGTCTGAGTACACAAGCAGTTTAAGGAGCCGACTGCACGAAAAGGGCTTGCGGACCTGCGAATACGCTCTTAACAACATAGCGTTTGTGCCGCCGTCAAAGCTGGTGGTGGAGGCTGTCAGCAATATAGACCTTCAGGTGCTGGAAAGACGCAATGCTGACAAGATAATAGCGGAGTGGTTTTTGGAGAACTTTGACATTGATTTTCAAGTGGAGCTGAGGCTCAATGATATGTCATTGGCGGAGATCATATCCCATCACAGAGATCAGAGGGATGAGGAGGTCAAAAAAGCCATCAAGCAAAGAACTGCCGCCGCTGCCGCACCTCAGCAAAA
>JAGBHJ010000211.1 GCA_017935525.1 Clostridia bacterium
AGGTGCTGGAAAAGAGGCTCCGCGGCAGAGGCACGGAAACTGAGGACAAAATACTCAAAAGACTCAAGAACGCCGAGGGTGAGCTGGAATATATAAAAAAGTACGACTACGTAATAATCAATAAGGGGCTTGAAGAAGCATATGACGATCTTTGTACCGCAATAAAGGCGGAAAGATCCTTGAGCAGATTTTTTGAAGTAAAAGAGTAAATAAATAATTAAATATATATATTTGAAAGGATTTATTATCATGATCAGAACAAACATGGGAGAAATTTTGAAGAAGTCAAGAGATAAGTACACATTGGTTCTTATGTCATCCAAGGCAGCAAGAGAGCTTATCCAGAGAGACGTTGTTGCGGCAAAGAACAACCCTGCGGCAACAAAGGACGCATATGCGCTTAAGGATTCATCCAAGCACCTTTCTGAGGCTGTAAAGGGCATTGAAGAAGGCAAGATCACCCTCAAGACAGGGGAATCAACAGAGGAATAATGGAAAGCCTATACGCGCGTATAGTTATAGACCTTCCCCATCCGTCGCTGGACAGACCCTTTGATTATTCAGTCCCTGCAGAGCTGGCAGATAAGGTATTCCCCGGTGTAAGGGTCACGGTGCCCTTTGGCTTAAAGAATAAGATAATCGACGGATATTGCCTATCTGTAAGTAGTTGTACGGATTGCCCGTTATCAAAGCTGAAATCCGTGGCATCTGTTTATGAGGATGAGTTCGTGCTTATGCAAAAGCTTATCCCCGTTGTTGAGTGGATGCGGTACGAGTACCATTGCACGTATCTTGAGGCTATAAGATGCTTTATACCGCCCTTTGCAAAGAAGATAAAGTCCCCCAAATACGTTGACATCGTAACTCTTACGGCGTCAAAGTCAGCAGTTTCCGACTTTATTGCATCAAATGGCAAAAGAGCCCCCGTAATGGTCAAGGTGCTGATGCTTTTGATGGACCAGCCGGAGCTTGCAAAGGAGGATATTATTCTCTCCACGTGGGCAAGCTCACAGACGTTTACGTCACTCAAGCAAAAGGGCTTTATTTCCATCCGCAAGGAGGAAATTTATCGTGAGGCTGACAGCCAGATAACCCCCAACACAAAGCGGGTAACCCTCAGCAGTCAGCAGATAGAATGTATTGAGGCGGCAAAGGCAGAGTACGACAAAAAGGACAAGCGTCCCCTGCTTATAAGAGGTGTTACGGGCAGCGGCAAGACCGAGGTCTATATGCACATAACGGAGTATATGCTCTCTTTGGGCAAGAGTGTAATAATGCTCATCCCCGAGATCGCGCTGACCCCACAGACGGTGGCAAATTTCCGCGGCAGGTTTGGTGATGACATCGCTATACTCAACAGCAGACTTTCCAACGGCGAAAGATACGACGAATGGCGCAGGATCAAAAACGGTGACGCAAGGGTAGTCATCGGCGCAAGGTCAGCAGTATTTGCCCCTGTGCGTGACCTGGGTGCGGTGCTTATTGATGAGGAGCATGAGGATAGCTACAAGTCAGAAAGCTCTCCCAGATATAACGCCTTTGATATTGCAAGGATGCGTTGCGGTATTGATGATGCAATACTGGTTATGGGTAGTGCTACTCCCGATGTGGTGCATTACCACAAGGCACAGACGGGTGAATTTATCAAGCTGGTAATGGACAAAAGAACGGGTGTGGGCTTCCCCGATATCACGGTCTGCGATATGCGCAGGGAGATAGAAATGGGCAACCGCACTATGTTTGGCAAGCCACTTGTTGAAAGCCTTGACGCCATTGCAAGGTCTCAAGACGACCAAGGCATTCTGCTTTTGAACAGAAGGGGCTACGCAGAGCACGTTTCCTGCAGAAGCTGCGGCTACGTTTATAAGTGCAAGCATTGTAACGTTTCCCTCACCTACCACAAAAACAGCAATATTCTTAAATGCCATTATTGCGGGTATGCACAGTACATGGATACAAAATGCCCCGCTTGCTCAAGCAAGTACATCAAGGCATTTGGCAGAGGCACGCAAAAGCTGGAGGATGAGATAACAAAGCTGTTTCCCGACATTACCGTCAGCCGTATGGATGCTGATACCACCGCAACAAAAGGTGCGCATCACAGACTGCTGAAATCCTTTGGCGAGAACAAGTTCAAGCTTCTTGTTGGCACACAGATGGTGGCAAAGGGGCTGGATTTTGAGAACGTGGTATTGGTGGGACTGGTTGCTCCCGATATGACTCTCAATATGCCCGAGTATAAAAGTGCGGAGCGAGTTTTCCGCCTTATAAGCCAGGCGTCGGGCAGAGCCGGCAGAGGCAAAAAGCAGGGCAAGGTCATAGTGCAATCCTACGAGCCCATGCATTACGCTGTGCAGAGCGCGGTGAATAACGATTACGACGCATTCTGGGAAAAAGAAATAGAAACCAGAAAAAAGAACTACTACCCGCCGTTTTCCAGAATGGCACGACTGCTGTTTACGTCCCATCAGGAGCTTACGGCAAAAAATGAGGCAGAGTCTGCGGTAGATATCATCAAACGCCACATGGAGAGCTTTGAGGCAACGTCGGTGACTGTTTCCCCTGCTCCCATTGAGCGAATAAGTGATAAATTCCGTTGGCACGTGGTAGTAAAATATGACCCCGTGGACGAGGCGGCGCATGCGGCACTCCATGAGGCGGTGGACGAGGTTCTGGATAATAATGAATTCTCGTTGGTGCAGGTGGCGGTGGACCTTTCCCCTGTAAGCCTGCTGTAAAGTATTAAAAACGGAGGATCTCTGTATGGCTATAAGAGAGATAGTAAAGGTTGGCGACGATTGTCTTAGAAAGACCTGCAAGCCGATCGATAAAATAACTACAAGAACAAAGATTTTGGTTGAGGATATGCTGGATACCATGTACGAGGCTAACGGCTGTGGCTTGGCAGGTCCTCAGGTTGGTGTATTGAGAAGACTTTGCGTAATTGACGTTGGCGAGGGCCCCATCGTTATGATCAACCCCGTTATCGTTAAGTCCGAGGGTGAGCAGGAGGGTGCAGAGGGATGCCTCAGCGTGCCCGGCAAGAGTGGTAACGGAACGCGCCCTGCAACGGTAACGGCAACGGCACTGGAGATCACCGGCGAGGTGCAGGTGTACGAGGCTGAAGGCTTGTTTGCACGTTGTATCTGCCACGAGCTTGACCATTTGGACGGCGTTCTCTATATCGACAAAGTAACGGACGGCTTGACTACGGGAGAATAACATGGCAATAAAGACGGTTTTTATGGGAACCCCCGATTTTTCCGTAAATATTGTTCAGGCGCTGGTCGATAACGGCTTTGACGTTACGGCAGTTGTGACAAAGCAGGACAAGGAGGCAGGCAGAGGCAAAAAGATAACCTCCTCCCCTGTAAAGCTTTGGGCGCAGGAAAAAGGCATCGACATATATCAGCCCAAAACTGCAAGAGCCCCCGAGTTTATAGAGCTTATGGAGAATATTGCTCCCCAGCTGATCGTAACTGCAGCCATCGGACTTATAATCCCCAAGGAGATATTGGATATCCCCCAATACGGATGTATTAACGTTCACGCTTCCCTTTTGCCACAGTACAGAGGTGCGTCACCCATTCAGCAGTCGCTGTTGAACGGAGATACAAAAACGGGCGTTACGGTAATGTATATGTCAGAGCAGATAGACGACGGCGACATTATATTTGCCAAGGAGCTTGACATCTTAGAGGATGACAACTGCGGCACCCTGTTTGATAAGCTGGCGGTGCTCGGCGGACAGGCTATGGGTGATCTTGCAAGGGTTTTGGCTGAGGGCAAGCCTATGGGCACTCCCCAGGACCACTCAAGGGCTACCTATTGCAAAAAGATACCCAAGGAGCTGGGCAATATTGACTGGAGCATGGATGGCAAGGCTATCGTAAACCTTATAAGAGGTATGACCCCCTCCCCCGGTGCATATACGTTTTTGAACGGCAAGAGAATCAAGATCGTGTCTGCAAAGAGCAGAGTGGCTTGCACGGGTGCTCATCCCGGCAGTATATCGGCAGAAAATAAGCTTGCTGTAACCGTTGCTTGCGGTGACGGATTCGTAGACGTTTTACAGCTGCAGCCCGAGGGAAAGTCAGTACAGTCTGCACGCGACTTCCTCAACGGCAACAAAATAACATCGGGTACGGTGTTTGAAAGGAATATTAACTAATGGAAGATAACAGATCAAGGTCAGGCTTTAAAAAAGGACCGAGAAAGGATGGCGCAAGAGGTACAGAGAGAAAATTCTCAAAGCCCGGCGACAGAAAATTTGGTGATAAGAAGTTTGGCGATAAAAAGTTTGGAGATAAAAAATTCGGTGAAGGAAGACGCGAGGATAAGCACTTCTCCGACAGAAACAGAAGTGACTGCAAGCCCGGCGAAAAGCGCTTTGAAAACGGCGGCTCCGAGGGCAGGGGCTTTGGCGCAAAGAGATCCTTTGACGGCAAAAAGAGGGAGTTTTCTGACGGTATAAGACCCCAGCGCTCTCCCAGACCCAATAGCTCAATGCCCAAGAGTTCAAGAACTCAGGTCGGAGCTGATAAAAAATATAACGATCAGCCTAAAAAAGTAATGCTTGACAACAGGATCGAGATCGCCCTCCAGACCATAATAGACGTGGAAAAGAACGGCAAGTACATCAATCTTGCCTTTAAGAATAACGAAAAGCTGGACAGACTGGACAAAAAGGACAGAGCCTACGTTATGAGGATCCTCTACGGAGTTACGGAAAAGAGCTACACTCTTGACTGGCTGCTGCAGAGAGTTCTTAAGGATAAGCGCATCAAGCCCTGGCTCAATACGATACTCCGTGTGGGTACGTATCAGATATTCTTTATGAGAATTGAGGATGCGGAGGCTATCGAGCAGGCAAAGCTTTTGTGCAACAAGTACGTTTCCGAGGAGCTTTGCGGCTTTGTTACTGCCGTTCTCAGCAAGCTCAGCGAGAATAAGGACGAATATACTCCCGAGCTCTTTAAGTTCGCAAGTACAACACAGCGTCTGGCGGTAACCTACAGCTATCCCGAGTGGCTCATAGATATGTGGATGGCCGATTACGGTCTGGATACAACGATGTCCCTTTTGGAGAATGCAAATGCGGAAAGATCCATCAATCTTCGAGTTGCCTACGGAGAATCCGTTGAGGGTGTAATAAACCAGCTTTCAGAAGCGAGAATAAACTGCGAGCTTGGTATGCTCTTTAACACCGTGACCATCAGCGATACTGTAAACATAGAAAACCTTGACCTTTACAGAGAGGGTAAGATCACAGCCCAGGGCATCGGCTCAATGCTGACTGTAAACGCTTTGCAGGTAAAGGATCGCTCCACGGTTCTTGATGCCTGCGCTGCTCCCGGTGGAAAGACCTTCTACATAGCGGAAAAGACAAAGGGCCAGGTGGAGAGCTGTGATATTCATGAGCACAGAGTTGAGCTTATCAAAAAGGGTGCAGAAAGATTGGGACTTGAGAATATCAACGCAGTTTGCAGAGATATGACCGTTCCCGTTGAGGAATACGTTGACAGATTTGACAGAGTGCTTGTTGATGCTCCCTGCAGCGGATACGGTATGATCAATTCAAAGCCCGATATCAAGAACAACGCAGTTCCCGGTGAGGTTGATGACCTTGCAAAAATGCAGCAGGATATACTGTGCGCTTGCTCCGAATACGTCAAGGAGGGTGGCATAATGGTTTACAGCACCTGCACAGTATCCAAAAAGGAAAACGAGCAGAACGTAAAGAGGTTTATTGCAGACCATCCCGAGTTTGAGCTGGTCGATATCAGCTCCGACATCCCCGAGGTGCTCAATTACTCCGTGGAGGACGGAATGGTGACCCTTTTCCCCTCCAGACACAATGCTGATGCGTTCTTTATTTCCGCAATGAGAAGAAAGTAAGGTACAAATATGGAAAAGCTTATATATGATCTTTCGCTGAACGACATTGAGGTATGGTGCGAGGAGCACGGCGAAAAGAAATTCCGTGCAAAGCAGATATTTGAATGGATATACAGAGGTATTGAGTCCTTTGACGAAATGACAAATATCAACAAGGCACTCAGAGAAAAGCTTGCGGCAGAGTACACATTTGCGGGTGTGACTTTGGTTTCCCATTCGGGCTCAGAGGCTGACGGAAGCGAAAAGCTCCTTGTTGCGCTTTCTGATGGCAACATGATAGAGTCCGTGCTGATGTTCCACGAATACGGAATAAGCCTTTGCGTTTCCACCCAGGTAGGCTGCAAGATGCATTGTGCA
>JAGBHJ010000212.1 GCA_017935525.1 Clostridia bacterium
GCAGTCGCAGGAACCGGTTACGTCGGTTTATCAATATCAGTGCTTTTGGCACAACACAATAAAGTAACAGCTGTTGACATTATTCCTGAAAAGGTTGAGATGATCAACAACAAGAAGTCTCCCATACAGGATGAATACATTGAAAAATACCTTGCCGAAAAGGAGCTAGATCTGACGGCAACGCTTGATGCAGAAGCTGCATATAAGAATGCAGATTTTGTGGTGATTGCAGCACCAACGAACTATGACAGCCAGAAGAATTTTTTTGATACGTCAGCAGTTGAGTCTGTTATCCAGCTTGTAATCAAATATAACCCGGATGCAATTATGGTCATTAAATCAACGATTCCTGTTGGGTTTACTGCAGCGGTCAGGAAAAAGTACCATTGCGACAATATCATCTTTAGCCCTGAATTTCTACGTGAATCAAAGGCGCTCTACGACAACCTCTATCCGAGCAGAATTATTGTCGGTACAGATGTTGAAAATGCACGTCTTGTAAAGGCTGCAAATTCTTTTGCAAAACTTCTTCAGGAAGGTGCAATTAAAGAAGACATTGACACTCTTATTATGGGATATACTGAAGCGGAAGCAGTCAAGCTGTTTGCCAATACATATCTTGCTCTCCGTGTATCTTACTTTAACGAACTTGATACCTATGCGGAAATGAAAGGTCTTGATACACAGCAGATTATTAACGGTGTGTGCCTTGATCCGAGAATTGGAACACATTATAATAATCCGTCCTTCGGTTATGGTGGTTATTGCTTGCCAAAGGATACAAAGCAGCTTCTTGCTAATTATGAAGATGTTCCACAGAATATGATGACGGCTATCGTGGAGTCCAACAGAACCCGAAAGGATTTTATTGCAGATCGTGTGCTTAGAATGGCGGGATACCATGGATATGAGGAGGATAATGATTTCTCTAAAGCGAAGGAGGCTCCTGCGGTAATTGGCGTATATC
Organism: Clostridia bacterium; assembly: GCA_017935525.1. Classification (GTDB taxonomy): domain Bacteria; phylum Bacillota; class Clostridia; order HGM11327; family HGM11327; genus SIG351. Next base: position 968 of record JAGBHJ010000212.1, read on the forward strand.
GTCTTACTATGAAATCAGGATCTGATAATTTCCGTCAGTCGTCTATCCAGGGAGTTATGAAGCGTATCAAAGCAAAGGGCGCAAAGGTGATTATTTATGAGCCTACTCTTACAGACGGCGAAACTTTCTTTGGTAGTGAAATAGTTAACGATCTCGTAAGATTTAAGGAAATGTGTAACGCTATCATTGCAAACAGATATGATGCTTGTCTTGATGACGTGATTGAAAAGGTATACACAAGAGATATATTCAGACGAGATTAACGTATGACAGGGCACACCTACAAGAAGAAATACTTTTCTTTTTGTAGGTGGTTTTGTATAAAAAGGAGTATAGGCCACTAATGCAATAACATTTTGGTGTATTTTCTCTCATAAAAAAAATTTCCAAAAAAATCTACATTTTTTTACAAAATTCCCCACAAACCCCTTGCAAATACTACCAATATATGTTATAATTATTAGTAGGAAATATCCTTTCGATTTAGTACAAACCAATCGAGGGATGTTTTACTAACGGATAAACTTGGGCCGAAAGACCTTGGTTTTTCTTTTTTTATGGAGGATTTTATGAGGATTCGTGGCAAAGTCAAAGGTCTTGCGCTTGTGATGGCTCTGTTGATGGCGTTGAATCTTGTTGGTTATGCAACTGCAGCGTCAACTGCTGTGGGCTCCTTTGATGAGTTAAAGACTGCCATAAGCAATGGAAACCAAAGCATATTGTTGACAGCGGACGTGACTATCGGTGGATCTGAGTTAAATCCCTTTACTGTCGCTGACAAAACTGTCGTAATTGACCTCGGTGGAAACACTCTTCATATTGAGAGTGATAAGTTGTTTGCCATCAGCGGCACTTCTGCTGTTACCATAAAGAACGGAATTGTTTCATCAGATGAGACCACCGTGTTTAGTATTTCGGACTCTGCGACGCTGTGTCTTGAGAATGTGGATGTTACAGCGGAAGGCTCTGTGTTCTACACCTCAGGCACTCCCGCGGTAAAGCTCAATGGAGCGACAGTTGTATTTGATGTTTCAATTTTTACGGATGATTCCGATGTTAAGACCATTGTTGATGGTAATGGTGATGACGTTGACTTCAATAATTTAATCTTAAACAATACTCTGTCCGTGCCTTTGGTGCAGACGTCCGGAGCATCCAATCCTTCATACTCTACACAGATAAAGGTTACAGTTACGGGTACGTATAGCATTTCAGTCCCTGCAACTATTGATTTTGGTACGTTGACATATGACGATTCCGCAAACAGCGTGGTGACAAAGACCGGCACCATCACGTTGGAGCACCTTGTGACGGCGGGTGATGAAACGGTTACTGTTTCCGTAAAGGGCAACGGTGCAGAGGATTCATTTGTGTTGAAGTCGGGCGACAGGAGCATTGAATATACGGTACTGGATGCTAACAGTCAGACTGTTGACAAGGGTGAAACTGTGGCAACGTTTACAAACCCCGGAGAGGCGGATTTTTCCGTTCAGCTTGATAAAAGAAATCTGAGATATTCAGGTGACTACACGGGATCGTTGATATTTACTGTTAATATTAGTGAATAATTATGAATATTAAAAATAAAAGACAATCGCTGACAAATTTGATTTTGTCAGCGATAATTGTAATATTGGCAGTTTTATTGGTCGTATCTCTCAGGAATGGAAATTATATTCCCAATGATCCAAACATAACGGGCATAATTGGCGGTGACCAGTCCGAAGATATATCCGACGATGAGATCGTTATACAGGGCTTTCAAAGCATAACCGTTAAGGCGGGACAGACCAGAATTGACACCTACCTTGTAAACTCTCCAAAGAACAACGTTGGCCTGCTGGCGACTGTTAAGCTTGAGGACGGTACGGTGCTCTATGAATCGGGAGTTATCCCTCCCGGCTCTGCAATATACAGTATTCCCATTCCAAATCCATTGGAAAAGGGTGAGCACAATGCAACGGTGGAGTACACGGGCTATGCAAATGGCGAAAGACTCAATACCACCGTTTTGAACGTGGTGATAATAGCGGAGTGATAATTCAACCGTAGGTAGAGAACCTGTGTCGAAACTCAACATTCTTACTATTGCAAGTTGAGAAAATGTGTGATACAATATATTCACAAGATGGCCACTTGATTTTAATCTTTGGAGGATCTGAATATGTTAGACCAAAAAATATTTGGCGAAAAGCTTCGCAATCATAGGAAAAGCCTGGGCTTGACTCAGGAGGATGTGGCAGTGAGAGTAGGAGTTTCTGCTCAAGCTATATCAAAGTGGGAGGCGGGTGACTGTCTTCCGGATTGCTTTAATCTTAAGGCGATCAGTGATGTATACAATATCTCTGCTGACGTACTGCTTGAGACGGAGTCTGTTGGAGATGTAGATGCCGTTGCAAATAAAATAGAGCAGCTGTGTACTGAGTTTATATGGTCAACAGCAAATAATGACAGATACAATTCCAACCTGCGTTTTGAGATGGGTGAGGATCTCTGGAAAATGTGGAAAGGCATATATTTTGCAGAGATTGGTAATAAGCAACAGCAGAAGGAAAGCAAACAAAGAGGAAATCTGCACATTACAGGGGCATTTGGACAAAAAATATGGGATGATGCGGGATTTGCATGCGTTGTAAAGTCTTCCATGATCGAGAACATGGGAATGTACGGTAAGGAAACGGTTGAAGTGATAGAGGCTATTTCTTCTGCGGAGGGTCAGCAATTGATCCGTCTGTTGCACAGCGACAAGCCTACCCCAAAAAGCGAATTAGTTGAGAAAATGAACGTTGATGTTTCTCGCCTCAATGAGCTGTTACTGTTGTTTACCGAGAATTTGGTAATAGAATACATTGTACCAAACGGCGGGTATGTAATTAGCGGACATCACGGAATGGCTGCATATATGGTATTGGCGGCAATGTACGTGCTGAATAAAGGAAAATACGAGGTTTCTCAGTATGTGTCCGAATGATGCGTATATTGAATTGTTGCGGATGCAGAGCACATAGTTTTAATTCCGACGGCACCCACGAAAGGAAATTTTGTGGGTGCCGTTTTGTTGTATAGATCGGAATATGGTGATGCTGCAGCAGAAAAACGAACCTTTACTTTACGATTGTATTTAATTCAGATACGTTTTGTGGTACAATATAAATGAAAATATCTTTACGGCTGGCAACGTGCTTTGATGCGGTTGAGCTTTGTTAACCTGTACAGCTGATGTGAAATAATAATGTATGGAATTACAAGGAGGTAATGTTATGAAAAAAGTATGTGTAATAACAGGTGGTGGAAGCGGAATGGGTCTTGCGACTGCCAAGTGTATGCCCAAGGACAAGGTTATAGTGGTAACGGGTAGAACATTGTCAAAGCTGGAAAATGCCGTTAAGGAGCTTAATGAGCTGGGATATGAGGCGTATGCAAAAACTTGCGACACTTCAAACAGAGAGCAGGTCAGAGAGCTGGCTGAATATGCTGCAAGCTTGGGAGAGATAACAAACGTAATCAATTCTGCAGGCCTTTCTCCCGCAATGGCAGAGCCGGAAAAGCTTATAAGAGTAAATGCGCTGGGTACGGTGTATGTAAATCAGGAATTCGCAAAGCTGATGAAGGCAGGCAGCGCAATAGTTGATATATCATCCAATTCCGCGTATATCTTGCCGGGATTTTTGGCAAACGAAAAGACGTTTGCTCTTGCGGAGACGGATGAGGAGAAGTTCGTCAAGAAGATACTTTCCCTCCCTAACAAGCTTAAGGGCTACAAGGCATCCGGACTTGCATACGGATTGTCAAAGAAGTTTGTAATATGGTATGCGGCGAAGTCTGCATACGCATTGGGCGAAAAGGGTATTCGTGTTTGCTCCTTGAGCCCCGGACTTATTTCTACGGATATGGGTGCCCTTGAGGCGGAGGAGGGCGGAAGCCTGATCGAAACTACTGCCGAAAAGCGTATGGGCAAGGCAGAGGAGCTGGGCTTTGCCATTGCATCCGTTGCTGACGAGAGGAACGGCTATCTTGCAGGCGTTGACGTGCTGGTGGATGGCGGTAGCGTGATCGGAAAGAAATTTGTAAAAAAGAATTGATTATAAATTGCTGAACGGCACGGGGCTTTCGCCCCATAGGTTCCGTGCTGATGTGATCATCCGATAGCGTTTAGATCATATACGCTACAATAAACCAAGGAGATTATTCTATGAAAAAGAGCTTTCCATTTACAAGCTGGGTCTACAGAGATATTACCGTATATCCGCCCACGGAGCTGGATAACCAGGTAGAGTGCGGACTCAGTATTCCCATGAGCCCTCCTACGGATAGAAACAACCCCGAGCAGGTAAGGATGCTCATTGCTTTTCTTGACCGTGCAAGGGAGTTAGGTGTTCAACTGATCCTCCACGTTAATTTTACAAGCAATATCCTTATGGAGCTGGGTGAGGATGAGTACGCAAGGCAGCTGAAGGCGTTTTATGAGGAGACGCTTGACAGTCACCCTGCGGTGTATGGATTTTTTGTGGGTGACGAGCCTTCCGATACAGAGGGATTGTATTACACAAAGCGAGCCATCATAATAATGAAGAAGACCTTGCCCCATCTTATACCCTACGTAAATATGCAGGGCTGCTCCTGCAATTATCCGAAGTCGTATTTTGGCGGAATTTCTCACGTGGAATGGCTTAAGTCCATTATCGATGAGGTTGGGTACTTTATGCTCTCATACGATATGTACGGTCAGCTTGTTAACGACGGCGGTGGTACTACGGACTATTTCTACGAGTGCAAAAAATTGCTGGATATCTGCAACGAAGCGGGAATTGAGCCATGGGCGTGCCTTATCTGCAGCGCTCATATGGTATTCCACGTGCCGAGCGAGTACGACATTATGTGGCAGATCACAACTGCTGCGGCTATGGGCTTTAAGGGTATCAACTGGTTCCGATTTTATGACAGCCCCGTTGTTCCCAACTATCATGGCTCGCCTATTGATCAGTTTGGGTACAAAACTACCCATTTTTATGATATGCTTCGATGCAACAGGGGCTTTGGACAGCAGTTTGGCGAGATATTCCCATATCTTAAGGTAAAGAATACGTACTTCTTTGGCGAGGACAGGGATCGTAAGAGCTACGGCCGCTTTGATGAGACCTGCCATCCCATAATTGCGGAGATACGATGCTGCTACGAGGAGTCCATGGTAAGCTTTTTTGAGCATACGGAAACGGGTGAGGAGTATTTTTGCATAGTCAATGCATCCAGAAAATTCTACGAGCATTACGAGATCAGAACAAAGAATGACGATTACGACGTTTGTATGATATTCCAGAACGGTCTTACGGAAAGCATACGACGCCTTATGAAAGAGGGCGAGGATGCATGGGAGGGAGATTTCCTTTACCCGGGCCAGATGGCGCTTTATAAGATCAAAAAGAAGCAATAATGCGTTAATGCCCTGTAAGGATGTGGTTTAACGCAGGGGTGCTTTTACAGACAGAATGGAGGCGGAGTATGGATAAGTTAAAAATCGGAGTGCTGGGTGTAAAGCGCGGTCAGAGTATGATATTTTACAGTCAGCGTGCTCAAAACGTTGAGGTCGTAGCGATCTGCGACAAGTGGGAGGACGGTCTGAAAAGGGCTGCAAAGGATGTAAACAGCTCGTCGGTTACTTATTACACGGATTTTGATGAGTTTTTGAACCATGATATGGATATTGTGGTGCTTGCCAATTACGGAAACGAGCACGCTCCGTTTGCGATAAAATGCTTGGAGAGAGGTTTTCACGTTTACAGCGAGGTAACTGCATTCCAAAATATGAAGGAAGCGGTGGAGCTTATTGAGGCTGTGGAGAAAAGCGGAAAGGTTTACGGCTTTGCCGAGCAGTATTGCTTTATGCCTGCTCCCATGGAGATGAAGCGACTTTACAGCCAAGGCAAGATCGGTGAGCTGGAATATGCAGAGGGCGAATATGCCCACGATTCTTCGGGGGCGTGGCACAGGCTGACCTTTGGTGACCCCGATCATTGGAGAAACTATGCATACTCTACGTTTTACTGTACGCATTCCATAGGACCGATCATCCACGCAACGGGCTTGCGGCCTGTCTCCGTTACGGGGTTTGAAAGCTACAAGAATGAGCGCAGGGCAAGCGTTGGTGCAAAAACCGCATCCTTTGGAATATCTCTGGTAACCATGAATAACGGTGCATTGGTAAAGGCGTTAAACGGCAATCTTCGCAGAAGCACGCTGTGGTATGCAATGTACGGCTCTGCGGGAAAGATGGAGTGCTCTCGTTCCATTCTGAAAAACGGCGGAGTTGGCAGGATATACGTTGAGCTTGAAGAGAGAGGTCACGAGGATGATCAGGTAACAAGGGACAATTATGAGCCTCGCAGGGAGCCTCCCAAGGGGGATTTTTCTGCGGCGGAGTTTAACGATCATGGCGGTGCGGATTTTTATTGCATCCAAGGCTTTATAGACAAGGTGTTGGGGGATGACAATGCGGACTACATAGACGTTTATGAAGCGGTGGATATGACCATCCCCGGTCTTTTTGCTTACAGATCCCTCTTGCAGGGTGGAGTTCCTTTGGACATTCCGGATCTGCGGGATCCAAAGCAGCGTGACCTATACAGAAACGACACTCTTTGTACCGACCCCAAGGCTGCAGGGGATATGCTTGTTCCTGCATACTCCAGGGGAGAGGTAGAAATACCCGATGAGGTTTATGAAAAGGTACGGGCAAAATTTGAAGAAGAAATGCAGGAGGGGACGTTCCAAAACGAGTGACCCCTCAAAAAGAATGATATTGAGATGCGGCACTTACGACCTTTACTGTTGTAGGTGCCGTTTTGGTTAAAATTTTGACTCGATGATTGACAAATAACCGTGTATATGCTACAATTATTCTACCAACACCACACAGGAGGTATTCTGCATGAATAATAAGGCAAAGCTGTTTTATGATATAGGAGAGCCATTTGCGGCAGGCTTTTTTGAGATAGGTGAGGCATCCCCCGCAAGGGCATTTTGCCGTGCATACCGTCGCTTTCTTGAAAACACACCGCTTCCGCGGTATAATCGCAGGGATTCCCTGTACCCGTATAACAGTATTGGCAGCTGGCAGTACGCAGTAAACCCCCAGTATTGCCGTCAGTATTGGGCGGATATGGGCAGGCTTGCCTCCAAAAGTGAGGAATGCGCAGAATTATTCAGAGAGTTTGATCTAAAACACGGAAGCTTCTTGGAGGTTGAGGGGAAGGCAGCGGGAATACGCTATGCGGCAACGGTTGACGCATGGAACCATTCTGCGCCCAATTTTAAGAGGATTATTGCCGAGGGTCTTGACGGGTACGAAAGCCGTATAAACAAGATGCGTGACGATGACCTTAGGGAGGCGCTGGGGGATCTGATGGTGGGTATCAGAACCTACCACGAAAGAATATTGGAGTACCTGGAATCCGTAAATGCGGAGGAAAGGCTGTTATCCGCATTAAAGAAGGTGCCATTTTTGCCTGCTGAAACGGCGTATGAGGCGATCGTCTGCTGTAATTTTATTTTATGCCTTGATGGGTGTGACAACATCGGCTATATTGACGGTTGGCTTCCCAATTATTGGAGGGGAGAGGATATATCCTTTGATCTGCGCTGTCTGATGCTTCGACTGACATATGCAAACAATTGGAGCTTGACGATAGGTCCGGAATACAGCGACCTTACAAAGCAGTATCTGAACGCCACCAGAGGCGAGGCGCGCCCGATGATAGAATTGAGGACCACACCCACCATGCCCGATGAGATATGGGATGTAGCGTTGGAGAGAGTGCTTTCGGGTGACGGACAGCCATCGTTTTATAACGAGATTGCCATACAAGAAAGGCTCAAGGAAAGGTTTCCCTATGCGCCCGATGAGGACATATATGAATTTGCGGGTATGGGATGTACGGAAACAAATCTGTCGGGACTTACCTTTTCCGGAGGCATTGACATAAACCTTAACGTGTTGAAGGTGTTTGACGAGGTAATGAGAGAAAAGCTTCCTCGATGCAAGACCTTTGAGGAGCTGTATGAGAGCTTTATGATGCGCCTTGGTCAAGTGCAGGAGGACGTGATAACGTTTATAAACAATTATTACAACAAACGGGCGGAAATATCCTTTGCTCCATTCCGTACGCTGTTTACGGATGATTGTATATCAAAGGAAAAGGGCTATTATGGCGGCGGCGCACGGTATACGTATGCAATTCCCTCGGACAGCGGCATTCCCAATACTGTTGACTCCCTTTGCGTTGTAAAAGAGCTGGTCTTTGAAAGAAAGGAGTACACCGCTGAGGAATTTATTGAAGCGGTGGATTCTCAGGATCCGAGATTTCTTGCGCTGGTACGGTCCTGCTCTGCCTATGGCGTGGGTGACCCTGTGGCAGACGGGCTTATAAACGATCTGACGAGGAGATTCTATATGCGTTACCGCAATGCGAAGCTGGACGTTGGCGATGGATTTTTGCCCACCAGCCACCAGTTTGTTCGCCATATAGATGAGGGCTTTGCGGTTGGCAATACTCCCGACGGGCGACGTCACGGTACACCTGTTGCGGATTCCATTGCGGCGGCAAACGGAAAGGCGGTAAAGGGCCCGACCATGATGTTAAAAAGCGCCGCAAGCTTTGACCAAAGCATGGTGTATTCGATTCCTGTGCTGAATTTGAGTATAAACCGTAAGTTTGACTCCCGAATTCTGCGGTCGTTGATAGAGGGGTATTTTGAACTGGGCGGAACACAGATGCAGATCACTTGCACGAGCAAAGAGGAGCTGTTGGATGCTAAAAAGAACCCTGATGCCCATAGGGATCTGATAGTGAGAGTGGGCGGTTATTCCGATTATTTTAACGGCTTAAGCCCTGAGCTTCAGGATGCAGTTATTGCGCGCACAATGTTTGGCGGCTGACGGACGGGGTATGATATGAACAGACTGAATGTAAATACGGACCTTGACGAGCTTGTCGGCAGAGTAATAAACATACAGCATTTTTGTGTGGATGACGGCCCGGGGATAAGGACTGTGATCTTTCTGAAGGGATGCCCGTTGCGATGTGCGTGGTGCCATAACCCCGAGAGCCAAAAACGAAGCTCCGAATATATGTACCGTGCATCCAAATGTACCGGATGCGGTGTCTGCGCATCTGTTTGTGAAAAGGGTGTCCATTCATTTGAGAATGGAATACATACTATTGAAAGAGAAGCCTGCGCCTTGTGTGGCAGATGCGTGCGTACCTGTTGCAATGATGCACTCGGAGTGTCGGGGTATGACGTTGACGTCAGCGAAGTGGTGAATGAGGTGCTGGCGGACAAGGTGTTTTACAAAAATTCGGGCGGGGTGACTGTATCCGGCGGAGAGCCTTTGGCACAAATGGAGTTTACGTACGCCATTCTTGCGGCGTGTAAGAAACATGGAATCCACACGTGCATTGAGACCTGCGGCTACGGCAAAGTCGAGGATCTCAAAGATCTTGCGGAGGTTACGGACATATTTCTGTTTGATTACAAGCTGACGGATAAAGCGCTTCACAAGAAATATACGGGCGTGGATAACGGGCTGATATTGGCAAATCTTGAAATGCTGTGCGGACTGGGTGCGGAGATAATACTGCGTTGCCCCATGATACCCGATGTGAACATGACAACTGATCATTATGACGGGATTACCGCAACGGCAAACAAGTATGCAAATATCAAGGAGATACATTTGGAGGCGTACCATCCCCTTGGAGTGGATAAATCTGCAGCCTTGGGACGGGTGGCAGAGTACGATCGGCGTGAATTTCTGGAAAGATCCGAGCTTGATGAAGTGTGTAGGTACATCGGGCAGAGAACACGAGTGAGAGTTGCAATACTGTGAATATAATATATTGAAATAAGCCCCCTGCCCGATCGGAGATGAATCCGGTTGGGCGGGGGTGTTTATATAGTCTATCAAATATGAGGTTATTAGTGATAAAAAGCATAATAATACTTTTAACCATAATAATATTACTGATAAGCGGAAAAATACTACTTGTGTATGCGCTTATCAGTAATAACTGTATTATTGTAGGGGTAGCTTGATTTTACCACCAAAGCTGTGTCTTTTTTGATAAAGTAGGCACATTTTTCGCAGGTTTTGGTGCAAGGTTGTAATATAAATAGATAAAATACCCCTGGCAAAAACTGTCACACATAAATGTCCGTCTCCAAGCAATAATATTAAGCGTGAGGAACAAACACCTCGCATTACAAATCAGAAAAAAATTGATTGGAGAAAACAATTATGTCTAAGAAGAGTAACAGAATCGTAGTACCCGAGGCAAAGGAAGCCATGGACCAGTTTAAGATGGAGGCAGCCAACGAGGTAGGCGTAACACTTAATGACGGCTACAACGGCGAGCTTACTTCCAAGCAGGCAGGCTCAATCGGCGGTCAGATGGTTAAGAAGATGATCGAAAGCTACGAGAACGGCATCAAGAATTCCAAGTAATCGGTTGACCGATACTGAAATTATATCTTTGATACCCTCAAGGGAAAGAACTGTGACCTGATTATTTCAAGTCACGGTTTTTTCTTTTACGCCGGTAAATAGTATTGTTACAGATATAAGAATAAATTACGAAAAAATATGTTTATATTTGGTATTTTTGCAGGGAGAAAGGGGAAATTTGCGCAAACATGCTTGCATTTTGCAGTTGAATATGGTATAATTATTCTAAATATAGTGGTGGGGGGAGTGCATCTGTTGGTGTACTTTGCTATGTTAAATGCGTTGCAAAGAAAATTTGCCGCGGTATCAAAAATCGGAGAAAAAATATTATGAACAAACAAAGTAAGGAATCTCAGATCAGCTTCAGAAAGCTGTTGCTTGTTGCATTTGACGTCGTTACGTTTTTGGTAGTGAACCTATGCTTTTATGTAATTTCTCATGTTGTATCCAACAGCGTGGAATTGCCCGATATGGATATATTTATATATAATTCCCTTGTGTTGGGCGTAAGCATATTCGCTTTCAGACTGATATTCAGGATATATTCAAATATCTGGCGATATACCAATACGGGTGCATACTTTAATATGATAGTATCCGATGCAGTTGGCGGCAGCGTTGCAATACTCATCAACCATTTTATAAACTCTCGCATAGAGGGCTTCTA
>JAGBHJ010000213.1 GCA_017935525.1 Clostridia bacterium
AAATGCAGTAATCGGCGATAGCGCATTCTATGGCTCAAGTGAGCTTAAGGCAGTTACACTTGATAGCGGTGCAAAAATTGGCAGAATGGCATTCTATAACTGCTATAAGCTTGAAAGCATTGAACTTGAAAACGTAATTACATACGTTGATTTTCAAACGCAAGGGTGACGTTGTTTTTTACCGCATGGTCAACCAGCCTTGCAAACCTTGCTCTGCCGATGTCTGTGATCGACGGGGGCTTTCTGCCCGACGAAAGATGAATAATGGCAATAGGTGCCCCTGCGGCTACACAGCAGTCAACTGTATTTGTTAGGTCAAAAAGTGCGTTTTCCCCCTGGTCGTCATCCAACCATATGTGGTTGATGCGGTCAAACGGGCAATGCACGGTCTCGTACTCTATGCCGTGGGTAGCTGCCAGCTCTGCGATCTGTGTATGGCGTGCCTTTTCAAACACTCCCGTAAACGTACAGTTAAAGCCCAGATCGGCAATGCGGGTCATGTATTCCTCATCGGAAAGTCCGGGCACGGAGTGAAGATTTATACCTATTTTTCTCATAATTGCTCCTTTGATGTGTTTTGGGACAATTATACCACTTTTTGAGAAAATGTCAAGCAATCAGCGATTGGAGAGTGAAAAATATACTGTCAGTATTGCAATTTGGCGGGAAATGTGTTAAAATAATACAATAAGATCAATGGAGAATGGTTATGAAATACAGAACAGAGCATGATTCGATGGGCGAGGTGCTTGTGGAGGAGAGCCGCCTTTGGGGGGCACAAACACAGCGCAGTCTTGAAAATTTTAATATAGGCAGGGGAATAGAGACCATGCCCGTGGAGATAGTGAGGGCTTTTGGCGTGCTGAAAAAGGCGTGCGCCATGGCAAATCATCAGATAAAGCCCGAAAAAATGACGGCTGAAAAGTGTGACGCCATATGCCGTGCCTGCGACGAGGTTATAAGCGGGGAGCTGAACGAGCATTTCCCCCTTGTGGTGTGGCAGACGGGCTCGGGCACACAGTCCAATATGAACGCCAACGAAGTAATAGCAAACCGAGGCAACGCCATTGCGGGCAAAAAGCTTCTCCACCCCAACGATGACTGCAATATGTCCCAGTCATCCAACGATACTTTCCCTGCGGCAATGCATATTGCGGCATTGGCGGCGGTGGAGGATGAGCTTATCCCTGCGGTTGAAAGGTTGATCGCCACCTTTGTAAGGCTGGAGGATGAAAATCGCGGCATCGTTAAAAGCGGCAGAACGCATCTGCAGGACGCAACGCCGATAGCGTTTTCCCAGGAAATATCGGGCTGGAGAGCATCCCTTCAGCGGGACGTAGAGCTCCTTCGCCGTGGAATCCTGGGTGTAAGAGAGCTTGCCCTTGGCGGTACTGCGGTTGGAACAGGGCTTAACGCCCCCGTGGGCTTTGACAGGCTGGTGGCAGAAAAGGTGTCCGAGATAACGGGAAAGAACTTTGTAACAGCGGAAAACAAATTCCATGCGCTGACGTCAAAGGATGAGCTTGTTTTTGCACACGGGGCAATAAAGGCTACTGCTTGTGATATGATGAAGATAGCAAACGACGTCAGATGGCTGGCATCCGGCCCCAGAGTCGGTTTGGGGGAGATATCCATCCCCGAAAATGAGCCGGGGTCATCCATTATGCCCGGCAAGGTAAACCCCACACAGTGCGAGGCTGTGACCATGGTTGCCGTGCAAGTGATGGGGAACGATGCGGCGGTGGGCATTGCGGCGTCCCAAGGTAATTTTGAGCTGAACGTGTTTATGCCCGTGCTGATATATAATTTCTTGCAGTCAGCAAGGCTTTTGAGCCAGGCGATAGAGTCCTTCAGAATAAACTGCGCAGAGGGCATAAAGGCAAACAGGGAGAAAATGCACGACAATCTGTATAATTCCCTGATGCTGGTGACGGCGCTGAACCCGTACATAGGGTACGAAAACGCCGCAAAAACAGCAAAGCTTGCGTATAAAGAGAATATCTCTCTGAAGGAAGCATGCGTAAGGCTGGGTTTTTTGACGGCGGAGGAGTTTGACGACGTTTTTAAGCCCGAGGATATGGCGAATATTGACAGGTGAGACCAAAGGAGTTAATAATGAAAAGGTTGATCGTATTATTGCTGACGGCGTTGCTGGTGTTGGGCTTTAGCGGATGCGACAAAGGCGGAGTGACGGAAAAGCTTGATGAAAACGGCAATCAGCTGGAGTATTTGTGGACGGATGGTGCGGGCAACGTGTTAAAGCAGGTGGTTACCGAATACGGCGCTGACAACAGCATCTCCAAGCAGACGGTAACCTATGGTGACGGCACAAAGATCACCACGGAATATAACACGGGCGAATTTGACATTGTGGTCAATAAGCAAATTGGAGATAAGGCGTACTACTCCGAATGCGTCAACAGTCAGGTCAAGGATAAGAATTCATCGGATATTATCGGTAATTTCCGCTACGATTACGTTGTTACCTATTGGGATGACGGTAATGTTAAGTCCGAGGAGTACAAAAACAGCCTTGGCAATACCGTGTTGTATAAGGAATACGACCAAAACGGTATTCTGATACTTAATAGGGATTATTTTGACCACGGTGTAATAAAAAAAGAGATAAGATATGCCAACACAAGACTGATGTCGTACAAGCTGTACGATAATGAGGGCAATATCCTGATAGACGAAGCGGCGGATAAGGGCTATTACCTAAAGACGGAGCCCTACGCATTGCCCGAGGGTGGCTTCTTCCGAGAGCTTGTAAAGATATCCACGTATCTTGAGGGCAATGATGAAGAAAAGGAAAATGAAAGACTGCGTTACAGAAAGATAATATACGTTTCCGATGGCTCTGTTATGAGTGAGAAGGCGTATCCCAACGGAGAGGTCGTTATTTGGTTTTGGTAACAAGCTGACAAAGCAGAAATTTGATATTGGAGGTTTTGTATGAAAATATATTTTCCCGGATTTACGTCAAAGGTCTTTACTATGAGCTTTGACGACGATTGTGACACTAACGGCAGAATGGTTGAGCTTCTTAAGAAATATAAGCTGAAGGCGACATTTAACCTTAACGGCAATTGCTTTGCAAAGGGCGAGCGAAACGGCCCTCTTGGGGTTGCAAAGTTCAACAACACGGAGGAGGAAGCCCTTGCTATGTTTGACAACGAATACTGCGAGGTTGCATCCCACGGCTATAACCACGAATGCCACAGTAAGGACCCAACGTCAAAGGCCATGCTGGACATTATCCATGACAGAGTTAAGCTGGAGAAGATGTTTGGCAAAATAATTCGCGGCCATGCGGTGCCCTTTGGCAAATACACGGAGGCAACAAACGAAATTCTTAAGCACGCAGGCTTTGTGTATAATCGCACGGGCTATTTGTCCTATAATTTTGAGATGCCGAAGAATTGGTTTGAGTGGAATCCTACCTGCTCCATAGTTGACGGACAGAGCAGGGATATTGCAAGACAATTTGTTGCAGAACAAAATCCATACAGTGATGGCAAGCTGTTCTATGCAATGGCGCATACCTACGAGTTTGTGGAGTACTTCCCTTGGGATAAGGTTGAGGAATTCTGCAGTATCATTGCGTTTAAGGATGATATCTGGTACGCAACGAACATTGAGATATATGACTACGTAAATGCATACAGAAGCCTTGTTTTCTCTGCTGACTGCAAGATGGCTTACAATCCTACGCAGATAGACGTTCTGATCGGTACGGATTGGGGCAGGTTTACCGTTGAGGCGGGCAAGACTGTGGTATTCAGCAAATAATCCGTAATAGTATTTTATAATAACCGGCAAAATAAAACGGTAGAAGAATTGATCTTCTACCGTTTTGCTGTTTATATTGCTGTGAATTACTTGATAGTCTTGTACATAGGACCGTATGCAGCGCAAGCTCTGAAGTCCTGACCTTCCTTATCCATACCGAATGCATTCCATGCTGCGGGACGGAAGATGTCCTTTTCGGGCACGTTGTGCATACATACCGGGATACGGAGGATGGAGCAGAGAGTGATAAGGTCTGCACCGATGTGACCGTAGGAGATAGCACCGTGGTTAGCGCCCCAGTTGTTCATAACGTCGTAAGCTGTCT
>JAGBHJ010000214.1 GCA_017935525.1 Clostridia bacterium
CACAACAGCCTCGTTATAATCCACGATACGATCACGGGATTGACCCCACATAGCAGGATGCGTCGGTGTAGTGGTGGCAAAAACGACCGTCTTGCCGTATGTCATGAGTATTTTGGCAATGCGCTCCATAGTATCACAATACTCCTCGATAGGGGTAAACGCTCCGTCACCAAACAGGTCACACTCGTCCCAAAGACCGTTGTTCCAATGAATAACGTCCGCACCCTTGATCTGTTCCCTATTGTCGAACAGCATACGCAAGGTATAGCTTGCAAAGCGGCAGTTGTCCTCCGGCTGCCAAACCTGATATTGATCACCAAGCAGTTCGGGCACCTTGGCGCCGTATCCTATCAAACGGATAGAGTCGCCTAATAATACGATTTTTTTTATGTTGATCCTCCTAAGTATAAGTTCAAATCCTCTGTCAAGATGCATACTCTCCTGCCCCTTGACTGTTTAATGCTGTATTTTTTCAAATCATCTGCCCGCAAGGCTCCAAAATACCGTTATATCAGTCTGAAGACCTCGCCGTCACCGGGCTTTATGGTTACCGTCTTATCCGTCTTGACCCATGTGGATGTGTTTTTATCAAACAGTTCAAGCTCTCTTTGAGTCTCAATCGTTACGGTCTGCTCTGCCACGTAGTCCCTATTTGCTATCAGCATAATATCGTCTGTAAAGAAGCCCACCGTCGCCATCCTTGCCTCAATGTTTTCAACACCGCCAAAGGGCTCAAAGGGCTTTACGGATTCATTGGGCAAGCCGACGTTAAACACCGCCAAGGAGTCCTTGTCAAACAAAAGCTCGCCAACCTTTATCAAGTCCTTATTGATATTCTTTACGTCATAATAGTGCTGTGCTTTGTCGCCGTTTGCCAGCAGCATTCCGTTGTTCCATTGCCACATCTCGTCATAACCCGGTGTCCAGTAGGTAAAGTACGAAATACCCTTTGCGCCGTAAGCCATGGACTGGTATACCTCCCAACGGATCTCCGCCTCTGTAAGGTTTCTGTAACTGCCATGCTCCGTCACCAGGATTATCACCATAAAAGGAATGCCGTACTTTACAGAAAACTCTCTTATCACCTCTATATTGTCAAAAAAGCCCTCTCTGTCCCTGCTGGTTGCCTTGTACGCATCCTCGTATATCAGTCTTTCCCTTTCGCTTGAAAATTGGATGTCCGTCCTCATTTTTCTTTCTCTGTTCAAAAAATGGTAATGATCGTAGCTTATAAGCTCGGGCTGTACTGTCCTGATGTAATCTTCCACGTGCTCGTAATAAGTATCGTGGCCCAACTGCTGACGATTGGCATAATTCGGGAACAAATTGATGTATGATTGGTGAACAAGATCCACCTCCTTGATGCGCGACGTCACCCTTGCCAGGCCGTCAAAATCCTTTTTGTTCGGTTCATCCTGTATGTGGTAATTTGCCACGCCCTCAATATCCTTATAAAAAGCAATACGACCGTCAAGATCCTTCTGCCAGCCCTCTTTCATAAGCCTTGCAGATGCTATTACGTTATCCTCAACCGTACACATAACGCCCCTCTTGTTGCAATACTCTATTGCCATCTTATTGAGCTCGGGAGAGTATGACACCGGAACAAGGTTGATGCCCGAATCGATATTTTCATCCAATCTACATGTGTTCATGTTGCCATTGTCATCAAAAAGAAATCTCTGCGGAATTGAACACCACTGTGAAATAATAAATCTGTTGATCTTACCCATAGTTTTCCCCTTATAAAAATTATAATTATAAAACTGCAATGCCCATAAGCTCTCCGATATTTGCTATTGTAGCACACGGTGCAAAAATGCCGTCCGGCAATACAAAAAATCTATTGGGAGGGATCCACACCGCATCTACGCCTGCATCATTTGCGCATTTAACGTCAAACGGGTGATCACCTACGTACACAGCATCCGAAGGATCGATCTCAAGCTTTTTAAGCGCAAGCTCAATTATTTTCGGATCGGGCTTAAACAACCCCACCTCCTCGGAGATAATAACCGTATCAAAGAATCTATCGATCGTTAGCGCTTCAATAACAGACCTTATTCTGGGATGATTGTTGCTGACGATCCCCAGCTTAACGCCTGCTTTCTTCAATTTCACCAGAACCTCAATAGCTCCGTCCGCAAGGCAGTATTCTTTATCATAATTACCGTAAAGCGCCTCTGTAAGAGGTTCAATTATCCGCTGATCCCCTTGTATATTAAGCACGCTGTCATATATTGTCAACAGGTTGGAAAGATATTCCTCATCACTCATTCGTACGCCCGTTCTGTTCTCTTTTTCTATTTGTGCGCCCTGCCAGCTTTCGGTCATAGCATATGCCCTGTTAACATCGTCCATTTTTACAACCCTGCCGCAGTCATGGAATATCTCCTCTATTCTTTCGCACAAAGTAGGTCGTTTGATCAGGAGAGTATTATCCAAGTCAAACAAATACGCTTTTTTCATCCCGTACTCCTTTATCATTCGTTAGAAATCACAGATCAAAACGTTTCTTAATTATCTTTGCCGCATCTTCAGCAGATATTTCGCTGTTTTCCAGCCTCAGGTAATTAGGGAAGCTTATTTCGCCCTCATAGCTTACAAGTCTGTACCTTTTATCATCATCTATCAGTCTTCTTTCAGACGCGGCAACGTCTCTTTTTGACGCCTTTTGAGAGAGCCTATGCTCGGTTATATTTCTCTGCAGTCTCACTTCCTGCGGCGCAATCAGCTCAACGTAATAAAACTCTGTTCCATATGGCGAAAAAATACTCTTTACGTGCTCTATATAATCCCAGTCCGACTGCGCATCAAACGCCCACATATATGTAAATATCATGCCGTACAGATCCGACGCCGCAAATTCCTCAAATACAACGTCTCTGATGCGGTTTACCACTTCTCTTTTGTGAGTCCCAAATATCTCCAGCACAGGCTCTATGGTCATGTGGTTGTGGAATAACCTCAAATCGGTTATTTTCATAAGCTCCTGCCCCACCGTCATTTTACCGACTGCACTATCCCCTATCAAGAACAATAGTTTCATATTTTTCGTCTCCCTTATTTTTGATATTATACCACAATGAAATGCGCTTTCCGCATTTCTACCTCAAACGGTTCAATAATCGCATCAAATCAAACGAAGTTTGTTCCTTGTTTGCGATTATTATACCACAATGAAACGCGCTATCCGCATTTCTACCTCAAACGGTTCAATAATCG
>JAGBHJ010000215.1 GCA_017935525.1 Clostridia bacterium
TACTGGGCGCAAAGATATGCAAAAATCTGTTTTTGCGCAATCAGCAGGCTACAAAATTCTATCTGCTGATAATGCCCGGGGACAAAAAATTCAAAACTAAGGACCTTTCCCAACAGATAAACAGCTCAAGGCTTTCTTTTGCAGAGGGAGAATACATGGAAAAATATCTGGACATCACCCCCGGCTCTGTCAGCATTGCATGGCTGATGAACGATAAGGACAATTCCGTGCAGTTTATCGCAGACGAGGACGTGCTCGGGGATGAATACATAGGGCTTCACCCCTGTATCAACACCAGCACGTTAAAGATCGCCGTAAAGGACATCCAAAAATACATCGACAGCATATCTCACACAATGCTGACAGTAAAGCTTTAACACAAGGATAATTATGAAAACTATATTGCAAAAGGGTGACCCCCAAGGCATTGCAATGGCGGTAGAGCTTCTGAAGAATGGCGAAATAGTTGCCATCCCCACAGAAACCGTTTACGGCATTGCAGGTGACGCCAGACGGGGTGACGTTGTAAAAAAAATATTTGAGGCAAAGGGCCGTCCCCAAGACAATCCGCTTATAGTGCATATAAGCGACATGGATATGCTGCCCCGGGTGGTATCATCCGTGCCCGAGGACGCAAAAAAGCTGGCTGACGCCTTCTGGCCGGGACCGTTGACCATCATCATGCCAAAAAGTCCCAACATCAGCAAAGAAAACTGCGCAGGACTGGACAGCGTGGGCGTAAGAATGCCCTCCGATCCCGTTGCCCACGCAATAATCGCTCAAAGCGGCATACCCCTGGGCGCCCCATCCGCAAATTTAAGCGGTAAGCCCAGCCCCACGTCGGCAGAGGACGTTTTTGCCGATATGGATGGCAGACTGCCACTCATTATCGACGGCGGCATATGTGCTCGCGGCGTTGAGTCCACGGTTATATCCGTACTGGAGGACACTCCCGTGCTTCTCCGCCCCGGCTTTGTCACAAAGGAGGAGATGGAATACGTCTTGCAAAAGCCCATCCTCGTTTCCTCCGCCATTGTGGACAAGCTCCCCGAGGGTGAGCAACCTCGCTCCCCCGGCATGAAGTACAAGCACTATGCTCCCAAGGCAAATATTACCATCGTAGAGGGCGATATTGATGTCTTTGCGGCATACGTTGACGAGCACGGCGGCGACGGCGTGTGGGCGCTATGCTTTTGCGGTGATGAAGAAAGGCTTTCCGCACCTTGCATTACTTACGGCAGAGAGGACGACCCTGCAGGGCAAGCCCAAAGGCTCTTTTCCGCATTAAGGGAGCTGGACAAAAACGGCGCCCAAACGGTTTACGCCCGTTGCCCGTCGAGGGACGGCATAGGACTTGCGGTGTTCAACAGGCTTATCCGTGCCGCGGCATTCAGACTTGTACAGGCTGATGCCAAACCGTGACGTTGGGCTCTGATTATTGCGGATATCTCCGTTTTACCTATTGACAATTATCGCAGCTTGTGATACAATTATCGCCGATGTAATACGTAAGGAGTTTTTATTTTGAAGAAGAAAGAACACATTCTCACTGCCCTCAAGGGTCTTATAATAGGTGGCACTATGCTGGTCCCCGGCGTCAGCGGTGGATCCATGGCAATGATCCTGGGCATATACAACAAGCTTATAAGTTCTGTCAGCTCGTTTTTTAAGGACAAAAAGAACAACATTATATTCCTCGCCATTTTCGTTGCGGGCGCTCTTTTGGGTATGCTCTTGTTTGCATCCCCGTTGGAGGCTCTCATAAACAGATTTCCGAGGCAGATGGGCTTTTTCTTTATAGGTGCTGTGGCAGGCGGCATTCCCATAATATACAAGGAATCCCAAGTGACACGCATCCGTCCCAAGCACATTCTGTACATAATTGCAGGCATTGCTTTGGTTGTGCTTATCTCCTTCTTGCCCGAGGATGCATTTTCCGGCGGCTCGTCAACGGGCGTTGTAAAGTATCTGATACTGATGCTTTCGGGCATTATTTGTGCAGTAGCATTGATACTTCCCGGCATCAGCGTGTCCTATATGTTCCTGGTTATGGGCATTCACGACAGTCTGATGCACGCCATCAGCAGTCTGGACATTCTGTTTTTGTTGCCCATGGCAGTGGGGCTGGGGTTGGGCGTTATCCTTACCACCAAGCTTTTGGAAATGGCTATGAAAAAATTCCCCCATGCCACCTACATGATAATACTGGGCTTTGTGCTGGGCTCCATTGCAGACGCCTTCCCGGGTGTACCCATGGGATGGGAATGGTTGATCTGCATCGTAATGCTTTTGGCAGGCTTTGCGGCAATATTCTCAATATCCTACTTTACGGAGTTAAAGCCCGCAAAGAAATAACAACAAAAAGATTATATGTAATTGAACACCGCATTTGTGACTGCAAATGCGGTGTTTTGTATGTCTGAATTTGGTAGGGGCTTGCCGGCGGGAGTCCGTTTTGGTTAAAACCATAACTATTTGTTCTGGACCGTCGAGGACGCCGGCCCTTACAAAGCACACCCATAATGTTCTTCTTTTTTGTTACGACTATGTATTTTTTGCCGTCCGTTGTCATACAAATTACTAAAAAACATCCACGGAGGTCTTTTGATGAAAAAGGACGTAAACAAAATAGTATTCTTTACCCTGTGCGCCGCCCTTGTATTTGGCTGCGGCATACTGGTGGGCAGACTTTTATACAATATTCTCAATCAGAACAGAGTCCACTATTGCCTTGTGCGGCCAATGGTGTACGACGCCTTTACAGGCAAGCCCATAGCCAACGCCACCGTTTATAACGCAACCGACGGCAGAGGCTACACCACCGACTCCTCCGGCTCCACGGACTGGATATCCGTCCACTACAACGAGCCCGACGAGATCACCCTCAACGCCTTTGTCGCCTCTGCAGACGGATACAAGAGCACCTTGCTCTACATGGTGTGCCAGACGGCTCTGGAGCCTCTTGACGGCCCGCTGATATATATGTTCTCGGGGCAGGAGTCAGACACCGTCAGCATGGTATACTCCCCCTCTGACGATTACTCCAAAGCTTTGGCTGACAGGCTCAGACAAACGGGTCAAAGCCCTCGCCGTTAACGCCGCCCGTGGGTGTGTTAAACAAAAATGCTTTTTTGTCTATGCTGTAAACCACGGACTTGATCTCCGACAGCTGTCGCTTTGGAGCGATGCACATCAGCATCACACCCTCCTTGCCGGAAAATCCTCCTTTAATACATATATCCGTAACGCCTCTGCCCACACGGTCGTAGAGGCGTTGCTTTACTTCTGCAGGGCTTGAGGTCACTATATACACCGCAACGTTTGCTCTGATGCCGTCAAACACGTAGTCTATAAACACCATCTGCATCATTATTGCCACCGCAGAGTATATCGCAGTAACCAACCCGTATACCACCGCCGAAAACAGCACCACGGCAGCATCCAGGATCAGGAGCAATCCGCTGGTCTTCATGTTGGGGTTTTTCTTATTCAATATAACGGCAATGGTATCCGTACCACCCGTGGAAGCACCTGCGTACATCACAAGTCCCAGTCCAACGCCCGTCAGCATTCCGCCCACCACGCTGGCAAGAAATCTATCGTCAATGCCGATGTCCATTTTGATGCTGTCCATACCCACCGTCATAATGGCAAGCAACGCCACCGTGCTGAGTGTAAACTTTTTGCCCAGCACAAACAGCGCGGCTATCATTACGGGCACGTTGAGTATGGCTGTCAATATACCCGTTCCGATGGGAATGTACTTGCTCAGTGTTACCGCAACGCCACCCAAGCCACCGGGGGCAATATTGCACGGTATAAAAAACACCGCATACGCCACGGCAACCAATGCCGTGCCCATAGTCATGGCAAAAATATTCTTTATAGTCCTGTTCATGTGTTATCTCCTTTGATGATATTATATGTAACAATGCGCCCTTTGCCATCATACCATGGAGTGACGGCACATGGCGGTAATTTATTTTGCGTTATCGTAATATAAATATTCCCCATTGGTATCCCCGACAGTACCGCCGCCAATCTCACGTCGGAGAAAGGGTCAAATATGGCTTTATTCGGATGCGGTGACGACAACAACCTTATATGGATCGTACTGCTGATACTTTTGTTCTCGGGCAACGGCTGCAATTCTTGCTCTGACAATTCCCGCGATTGTGGATGTGGATGCGGTTGCTCAGGCGGCAACGACATTTTTCTCCTGATCATCATCCTTCTTTTGTTCTCAGGCGATAACTGTCTGTTCTGACAGCTCGTATCATCCCTCATTCTCCCTTTTGGCAAAGTCTTGCCGAAAGGGAGCTCTTTTTTTACAATACCCCATTGGCGGATGACAGCATATACGAAAGCGATACCGTTTTGGTTGACGATGCGACCGCATGCCTTGGACCGTCGAAAACGCCGATCCCTACTGTGTTAATTACCGACAAATTCACGCATATGAATAAGAACGCCGTACACCCGTCATATCCCAATAAAAAAACGGAGTACGATCAAACATCTCGCACTCCGTCTTGATTACTTCTCCGCTGTAAGGTAGCCCTCTCTGTAAAGAAGCTCTGCGATCAGCACTGCACCGCCTGCCGCGCCTCTCAACGTGTTGTGAGAAAGTCCTACAAACTTATAATCATACACAGTATCCTCTCTGAGTCTGCCTACCGTTACACCCATACCCTTGTAGATATCTCTGTCCAGCTTTGCCTGGGGACGGTTATCCTCCTCAAAGTATGTGATAAACTGCTCCGGAGCGCTGGGCAATCCAAGCTCCTGGGGCTTGCCCTTGTACTCTGCCCAAGCCTTAAGGATCTCCTCCTTTGTGGGCTTTGTCTCAAAGCTTACAAATACTGCCGCTGTGTGGCCGTCCGTTACGGGCACTCTGATGCACTGTGTTGTGATAAGGGGGCTCTGAGCCTTTACGATCTTGCCGTCCTCAATGTGACCCCAGATCTTAAGGGGCTCCTGCTCACTCTTTTCCTCCTCGCCGCCGATGTAAGGAATAACGTTGTCGATCATCTCGGGCCATTCCTTAAACGTCTTTCCTGCACCGCTGATCGCCTGATACGTTGTTGCAACAACTACCTTGGGGCCAAACTTCATCAAGGGTGTCAATGCAGGCACGTAGCTCTGGATGGAGCAGTTGGGCTTAACTGCAATAAAGCCCTTCTTTGTGCCAAGACGCTTTCTCTGCTGCTCAATAATTCTGATGTGATCGTCATTGATCTCCGGGATAACCATGGGTACGTCCTCAGTCCAACGGTTTGCGCTGTTATTGGACACAACGGGGATCTCCGCCTTTGCATACGCTTCCTCAAGAGCAAGGATCTCGGGCTTCTTCATATCTACTGCGCAGAACACAAAGTCAACAAGCTTTGCAATCTCGTCAATAGCGTCGGAAGACATTACCACCATGTCCTTTACAAGCTCGGGGATCTCAACAGACATCTTCCATCTGCCATCAACGGCTTCTGTGTACTTTCTGCCTGCGGAACGGGGGCTTGCAATAAGCGCAACGATCTCAAAATAGGGGTGATCTGCCAAAAGCGTAATAAAACGCTGGCCTACCATGCCGGTAGCACCCACGATACCAACTTTTAATTTCTTCATATCAAATAGTCCTTTCAAACTTTGTTTTCAACCGATTGTTTCGTATTATATCACTTTGCAGGAATTTTGTCAATAGCATTCGGATAAACTCATGCGCCTTTTTCAAACACTGCGCTCACAGCATCAATGATGCTGTTGTCCCCGTTGCGCTTAAGGTACGTTATTACAATAACGTCCCCCTCCAAAAGGGATTCAGGAGGCACCACGTTGCCGTTAAGGTTTTTGACGGGAGCGCTTTCCCCTATGCGGAAATACAGCACGTCACCATCCTCCGACAACAGCTTTACCATTACCTGCTGTCTGCCCTCTCCGGGCTCCAGCACGGTTATGCTCTGCACCTCGCCTCTGACACTGCATTTTTGCACGGAAAGCAGCACCAGCACCACCGCCA
>JAGBHJ010000216.1 GCA_017935525.1 Clostridia bacterium
AAGCAGCTTGCCCAATATCAGCTTGGTCTTCATACCTCCCGAAAGCTCCGTTACGGTTTTGGCTCTGTCGTGATCCTCAAATCCCAAGCCGTACAGCACGCTATCCACCTTTTTGTCTATACGGTCAAATTCCTTCTTTTCCAGCAGGTCAAGTATGTCCTGCGCTTTTTCCACCGCCCTCATCTGCTCCGCCTCATCAAGGTCACCGATAGAGGAATACATCTCATCCACCTTGGCACTAAGCTTGTACAGATCACTGAAAGCATCGTTCAGGTACTCCTCCACAGTTTGTGCCTTGTCAATATCCGCATACTGATCCAGATAGCCTATCCTTGTCTTTGGGTGCATCTGCAAATTCCAGTTGTCGGGCACCACCTCGCCAATCAGCATCTTTAAGAACGTGGACTTTCCACAGCCGTTTTGCCCCACGATACCGATGTGGTCGTTTTCGTTTACTACTATTTCTGCCTTATTAAATATGCTTTTCTCCACAAATGCGTGGGAAAGCTCCGTTACCTTCAAAATTCTCATTATTTCTTCCTCCTGATCTCTGATTTTAAACGCAAAAACACCGACAGTTTACATACCCATGTTTTTAGGGCGAAGTCCTGCCGGTGTTATCCACTTGTTTTAATATAAAAATAGCGGACAGTAATAGCTGTCCGCATGAGATCAAATATCAGAATTTACTGAGATACGATTTTATGAGGCGCAGCTATATCGGCAAAAAGGACAGACTCCTGATTTTGGGTAGACTTCTCCCTTTGAGCTGCGCAGAGGAATGCATGAATCAAAGATCTCACCATCATATATGTGGGAAGAATGATTCTACACTGTTCGTAATTTGCCATATAACTCACCTCTCTTTCGTTAAGATTATAATTATTTTACCATAAATATATGTATTTGTCAAGACTTTTTTTTACTTCTCATTCCTACGCTATCACGCGGGGCTTACCCTCGGGAAGTCGCAACGTCCAGCTTTGCAAGCGAGAACGATGGGAAAGGAAATTATCCATAAGATCCTTTGTGTCTATCCACTTTTGCTTAAGGTCAAGATCCCGCAAAACCGCAAATTGGTCAAGGTCTATCTGCCACGGTCCGGGAGATAACGTCACCCTATCCTCTCCGCAAAGCACCGCCAAAGCAACCCGAAGCCAGTCAGCAGGGCCAAGTATGCTTTCGCCCACCCGTATCTCCGTGGGTAGCCACTCCTCTGCCTGCATAGCCTTTGCAGATGCAACCATTTCGTCCCTTGTAACGGTAACGTCCCTCTCTATTGCATAGGGCGTTGCTAAAAAGCCCTTAACGCGTCGGCATTGGTATTCAGCTTCACCACGCAGAAGCGCTCCGCAAGCATGGAAAATGTCGCTGATACAATATGAATGCGGCGCTGTAACAGGGTGGAATTTCTCCTCCAGGGCTGACCTTATGCAAGGAATGTCCTTTATGCTGATCGTTCTTGGAGCAGAGCTGTATTTTGCTGCCAATTCCCCGTAGGTTTTAATGGAAAAACGCGGGTCCGCCTTTATAAGGCTCACAAAACGGTCAAATCTGTCGTAGTACCATTCAATCGCTTCGTCGGGGACACGCTTTGAGGTCCTCCACTCATCCTCGGGAGTGTTCTCGCCATTGTAGTTGACCCCGTCCCACCACTCGGCATACATACTCATTGACGGATGATGGTAGCAGACCAACAAGTCCTTGTTCTCCGCCGCCCAATCAATGGTTTTGCGAATCTCATCCTCGGACCTTGGATAAAGAGGCCACATATTATCGTCCTTTACCACCAAAAATGCTTCCAGGCAGATGTCGTAATTCGTGCAGAGCATATTACAAAAATACACGGGGCACGGAAAAGACCCGCTTGCTATCAAATCCCCGCAATAAACAGGTACGCCCATTTCGTTATACAGATAGTGAGCCACGTAGGACACGGAATTACCCGGTGGACACGCAGAATTAAAGCTATCCACACCAAACACCCTTTTCAATATGCTTACACACTCATTTTCCCGAGCAGAAAGAATGCTGTGGGCGGCATTGTAATCCTCAATATCGGTGCATTCGTTAATTGTGGGGTGTATGGAATGCCCCAAAGAGTGAATTCCTATCTCGTGGTGCTTTAACTCCTCGATAATATCCGTCCTGCCGTAGCGTTCAAGCTGTTGAGCCAGCCGTCCCACCACCTGAAAGCTACCGCGGATATTGTGCTTTTTTAATATTTGCGCAGTACGGAGAATGCCGTCAAAACCGTCAATATTGACTATATCCTCCGTATCAAAGCTGAAAACAATGTCAGTCATATGCTTCTCCAATTATGCTGTAAGAAACTTATCTTACTCCTCGTGAGCCTCTGTTTGTACACCGTTAACGGAGGTAGTCACCTCGTCCAGCATGGGCACCTCGGGCAGCTCCTTTAATCCCCTTATCTTGTTGAACGTTGCGTTCAGTCTGGAATTATATGAGCCTATTGCCTTGTTGTAGCTTGCCGCAGCCTTGTCAATACCTGCGCCCACTGCGCCAAAGTGGGTAATAAACGTCTCAAATCTATCCACAAGCTCCTTGCTGAGCTGGGCTACCTCCTTTGCACTTTCCGCAAGGTTGTACTCCGACCAACCAAGGGCAACGGACTTCAAAAATGCGTAGAACGTAACAGGGGAAAGTATAAGAACGTTCTTATCCACCGCATAGAGGAAAATATCGGGGTCCCCCTCAAACGCCGCAGAAAGTCCCGACTCGTAGGGGATCACCAGCACAACCATCTGCACGGATCTTTCCTCGCTTTTCCAATATTCCTTCTTTGAAAGGGCATCGATATGCTTTTTTACCGCCTTTACGTGGTTGGCAAGGTGAGCCGTTCTTTCCTGCTCGTCTGCCGCCTCCGCATACTTTAAGTAGTCATCCATGGGCACCTTGCTGTCCACGGGAATAGACCTGCCTCCCGTCAAACGGATGACCATATCGGGGCGCTTGCCCTCATTGTTGACAAACTGCTCCTCAAAGTCTATGTGCTCCATCATGCCGGAAAGCTCCGCCACACGCCTCAACTGTGCCTCACCCCATTTACCCCTTACTGATGAATTCCGCAATGCGGAGTTGAGGCTCTTGGTTTCACCCGCCAAGATATCACTCTGCTGCTTGAGCATATCAACGCTCTTATTCAACTCCACGTAGGCAGTAGCCCGTTTTGTTTCCAGCTCGCCGATGTGCTTTTTCAGCTCTGTCAGATTTTCGCTGACGGGGGTCATTATGCTCGCCACGGTCTTGTTTTCGCTTATCATCTTTTCGTCCAGCTTGGACGCAAAGTCGTTGAGCTTGTCATTTGCTGTGGCAAGGAAGTTTTTGCTGTTGTTTTCCACTATCTCCTTGGAAAGCGCGCCAAACACCTCGCGCATATTCTTATCTGCCGCTTCCACCCATTTGCTTTTTTGCTCCTCTGCGGAAAGCTGTGACACCACCGTCTGAAGCTCCTTGTTGAGGCTTGCATTTTCCTCCCTTATCTTTTCCAGCTCTGCCTTAAAGGCTGCATTCTGCTCCTCCGCAGTCTTTGCCCTCTGGCTCTGTGCGGAAAGATCCGACGACGCCACTCTGAGGCTCTCCGTCAGCTGATCTATCTTTTCTTCCTTTGAATCGTTGTCCTCCTTCAACTGCTGGTTTACCAGCTGCTGTGAGGACAGCTCCGCATTGAGCTCGTAGAATTCCCGCTTGAGCTTTTCTGTCTTTTTGTTATTTATTATGTACGTTGCCGCCGCACCAATGGCAGCAGCCGCCGCAGTTGCAATTATCCATGTAGTGGTACCCATTATTGCACTCTCCTTTCATCATACGTATATTTTATCATATTTTGCAGAAAAACTCAATAATATTTTATCCGTCCGACGCAATGGATTATTCTGCATAATTTGTTGAAAATTTCCCGATAAAATGATATAATATATTCAAACATCCCCATCGGATGCAGTTTTTTGAGGAAAGGTGATAATTATGCGTGGCAACGACTATATTAACTGCGTAACGGAGTGCATCAACAAGGCTTGGGGCACCCAGCAGGATACACTCAACAAGGTTTCCGAACTTTTGGCAGAAAAGATTGAAAATAAGAATAACGTATTTGTTTTTGGATGCTCCCATGCAGGCATACTTGCAGAGGAGGTATTTTACAGAACGGGCGGCTTGGCGGTTATCAACCCCATATTCTTCCCCGGGTTTATGTTGAACACACGCCCCATCACAATGACCAGCCAGCTGGAGCGTCTGCCGGGATTGGGTAAGATAATTCTGGAGCAAAACCACGTTTCCGAGGGCGATCTTTTGATACTCCACTCCGTTTCCGGCAGAAACACAGTACCCGTTGACATGGCGTTGGAGGCAAAAAAGCTTGGAGTTACCACAGTTTGCATCACAAACATAAGCTATTCCAATGCTGTAACATCCCGCCACCCCAGCGGAAAGCGTCTTTTTGAGGTGTGCGACCTTGTCATCGACAACTGTGGCGACGTTGGCGATGCGGCTATCACTCTTGACGGCCTTGCAGAAAAGATCGGCCCCACATCAACAGCGGTAGGCACAGCTCTGCTTAACGCCATTGTCATTGACGCTGTGGAAAAGATGATAAGCGACGGCATTGTGCCCCCCGTGTTTATGAGTGCAAACCTCAACGGCGGCGACGAGCACAACGCAAGGATATTTGAAGAATACGGCGACAATATATTCTATATGTGACGAGGAAGGCATTATGAAAAAATATATTGCAGTTGACTCAGGCGGCACAAAATTTGCCGCAATACTGTATGACGAAAACCTCTCCCCCATCAAGATAGCCCGTGTAGGCAGTATGCGCCCAACGACCGTTGACCCCCAGCTGATAAACTACCAGATGGACAGATTGCTGGAGCTGCTTGAGCTGGAAAAAGGTGAGGAAATAGAGCGAGCATCGGGCGCACTTTGCGGATCTTCGGTGTTCAGCAAGCGATTGGCTGAGCATTGCAAGGTACTATCCACCGACTATTGCGGCGAGCAAACGTTGGGCTGGTACGCCGCGGGGCTTTTTGAGGAGGGTCTGCTCTCCCTTTCCGGCACAGGCTCTGCCACATTTGTGTCCTACAAGGGCAAAAGTGATTGCATAGGTGGCTACGGCGCACAGATTTCGGACGAGGGCTCAGGCTATTGGATGGCAAGGCTCGCCTGCGAGCACGCAATACGTGATTACGAAGGCAGAGGTCCCAAAACCCTTATGACACAGCTTATTACGGAGCACTTTGGCGGCACGAACCTGCACAATGCGCTGTACAAGATATACTCAATGCCAAACACCGCCCCCACTACGGCACTTGCATCCTGCTCCGTTGCTGTTGGACTTGCCGCAAAGGAAAACGACGAGCTGGCATTGCAGGTCATCGACCAAACGGCGGAGTCATTGGCCTCCCAGGCTATTGCCGCAATAAGGCGCAGCGGTGTGGAGCATGATATACCCATCACCATCTCGGGAAGTACGTGGCGTTGCCCCCATCTGTTCAGACTTTACAAGCAAAAAATGCTTGAATACGACCCTAACTTCAACATAACCGTGCCACAGTTTGAGCCGATTATGGGGCCCATCATAAAGGACTATTACGCAAAGTATAACCGCTTTGACAGCGACGCCATTGAACAATTAAAAAGGGATTACCCACAACACGTATTCAATATCGACTAACGAAAGGAAATAGATCAAATGTTATTGGAAAGATATCAGCAGGCTATTGACGACCTTTTTAAGAAGGTCAGAGACACACAGACAGACAACATCATCAAGGCAGGCGAGCTGATCGCCAACAGCGTTGCCAACGGCGGATGCGTATTTTTGAGCTCCATTTGCCACTCAACGGAAATGGACCTTATCTACCGCGGCGGCGGCCCCATTTTCTACAAGCACTTTTCCTACAACCTTAAGGTTGAAAGCGGACAGAGAAAGCGCGACGGCAAGCCCGACCTCAGCGGAGAAAACGAGCGTTTTGCACTTAAGATGGCGGATATGCGCCCGGGTGACGTTTTGATATTGGGCTCCGTTTCCGGCAGAAGCCTTAACATAGTGCATCTGGCGTACGAGGCAGTCAAGATGGGCATTCACGTTATTGCGTTCACCAGCATGGAGTACGCAACCCAGGTTGACGCTGTTCACCCCTCAGGCAAAAAGCTCCATGAGATCGCCACCATCGCCATGGACAACTGCGCTCCCGCGGCAGAGGCTATGCTTGACGTTGAAGGCATTGAGGCAAAATTCGGCGCGGCATCGGGCATTGCATCCGACTACATCCTCTGGAGCATGACATCCGTTGCAGTGGAAATGCTGTTGGAAAAGGGCATTACCCCGGGCATTCTCAAGAGTGCAAACTTCCCCGGCGGCAGCGAATACAACACCTCCGTGGTCCATACGAATTACGACAAATACGGTTGGTAATTCAGCAGAATACAAATAAAAGAGGACGGAGAACGGGTGCCTACCATAAAGCAGGTTTTACCTGCCGAAAAGCAAAAGGAGTACTGACGATTTGTCCGTACTCCTTTTTTATACTGTCGGGCGGTAATATAGCCTTGTCAATTTTCCTGACAAGCACTGCTTTTGTGTCCACAAAAGCGAAGCCCCGCGCGAGGCGGGGCGAGGATTATTCAAAACACTCTGCGTAATTAGAATCTGCTTTTATACGTTCCTTGAATTCTTCGGGAAGAATTTCTATCCATCCTTTCCAAAACGTTGCGGAAGTTGACAGGAAGTTTTCGCTTGGGAATGTTACCTTTGATACAAGCGGCGAGGTATATTGATATTCACCTGTGCACCGAATGGAATCATAAAGCCTTTTATGCTCAAATCCTTTTTTGAAGTGTTCTAAAGCTTTTTCTGCACCTTCACCAAATCGCGCTTCATAAAGCGCGGCGTGAAGATATAATTCGCAGATATGATAATGCCCAACACCGCACCGACCATCGCTGAAAACCGTTTCATAAAGATGCGCAAGTTCTATCATTAGAGCAACGCCTTCTTTTTTAGTGAAAACCGAAACTTTCGTACATACGGAATTCACTATAGCTGTTTTTAACGCAACCAATACATCGATAATCGCTTCTCCTTGATATTTATCTCTTGACTCTCCCTCATTAGCTAATGACAAGAGCACCTCTCTACTCATAAGAAGGCTGTTTTGCTTTGAAGCAAGTGTCGTAGCTTTATCGAAACAACCCATTTTTGCATAGTAAAGCACCATACGCTGAGTCAACACGTCCCTATCTTCGGCACTTATATCCAACGTTAATGCCTTTTCAAATGCTCTCAGTGCTTATTGCCAATATATATTTTGAGAGTTATATTCCGTGTCTTCAAAAGTATAATCGGAGCCGTCCTTTGTATAACTTCTTGCACCGTGTTTTTTCCATCCGTGCTGTTCCAAAGCAAACCCTAAATTCATATACACCTTCGGCTCCGAAGGAAACTCCTCTGCGGCTGTACGAAGCATCTCTACACACTCTGTCATATCGCCGTTTTCAACGATTGCTTTTTCTGCTTTTTCTAATATTCGTTTTAGCTTTTCTTCTCTGTCTTTGCTGTAACCAAAAAGTTCATCAATACTTACATTGAAATAATTCGCGATTGCAGGGATCATTTCCATATCGGGATACCCGCCGTTTGCTTCCCAACGCGAGATTGCTTGAGGGCTAACTCCGAGCGCATTGGCTAAATCCTCTTGCTTTCTGCCATCACGCTGGCGCAGTTGTTTTATCTTTTCGCCTATCTTAATATTCATACTCTGACCTCCAATTATTGATATCACCGGTGCGATTATATTTTATCATATAAGGGAGTAATAGTCAATTATCAATTCATTGTTTAGCAATCAAGTATTACTTGTTTTTTGAAATAAAAAAGACATGCTCAAGACTGAACATGTCTTTTCAAATGCACCTGCTTTATCGCAGGTACGCCAACGGGATCATCCCTTTCTCTATCCTCTTTTTCTTTTTACAGCAATATGGAGAATATCTCCTGTCCGCCGTTTACAAACACCTCAAGAATGCATTCGTCCCTTATAAGCTTTAGGTCGTCGATCTTGCCCTCGTACACAAAGGGGTCACGTCTTTCTCTCTCAACAATAAAGCCCGTGGGTGTCCTCTTTAAGGACTCATCCTCATCCTTCAACAGATGCTGAACCTCCTCAACAGGATAGCCGTAAACCTTGCCGTCGATCAATTTCATTTCTCTCGGAACGGACATGCAACCAACGTTCTTATCAAACCATCTGTCATATTTCCAGCCGGGTATCCACGTTATAAGGATATTTCTGCCCTTATCGTCACGGAACACCTGTCCTGCGTACTGATCGGGTCCCTTATCTACCTCTGCAACGTACTTTGGAGTAAACTTGTCATCCTTAAAGTCACCGTACATTACGGCAAAGTAATGCTCTTTGTCCAGCGGACAAACGGAAGTAGTAAGGAGATAATAGCCGTCCTCCGCCTCCATAAATGACGGGCACTCTGTAAACTTGCAGTCCGCCCATTCGCTCATTACGCCGATATAGTCCCAATCAAACATATTCTCGCTCTTGTAAAGCAAGAGTCTGCCTGCCTTGTCCTCGGGATTACCGGACGCAACTACGCAGTAATACTGACCGTTGATGCAGCATACCGCAGGATCTCTGAAGTCCTCGCTACCCTCCTTGGGATATTCCGCTATAACGGGATTGCCATGGTACTTTGTAAAATTGATACCGTCCTCGGAGTAAGCAACGCTGACAGTCTGCTTTAACGGATTGCCGCCTCTGTCTATGGACGCATAGAACAAATAAAGAACGTCATCCTTTACGATTGCAGTACCTGACCAGCAGCCCTTTTGGTCGTAGCCATCCTCACCGGGAGTAAGGGCTACGGGCAGCTCCTCCCATTCAATAAAGTCCTTTGTTCTTGCGTGGCCCCAATGCATAAATTCATGCCAAGGTCTTTCAAAATTGGGGCTGTGCTGGTAAAATATGTGGTAGTAACCCTTAAAATACACCAAACCGTTGGGGTCGTTTATCCAGCCCTTTTTGGGACGGTAGTGATGCTTTAACTCTTTGTAATAATCTATCATGATCTTTCACCGCTACATATAACAAGACCGCCCCGAAAGGCGGTCAAGGTTATTTTTCAAATTACTTGAGGTTAAACCAAGCGTCAAGTCCGGGGTAGATAGCGATATCGCC
>JAGBHJ010000217.1 GCA_017935525.1 Clostridia bacterium
GACAATAGAGGCTATCAACCATGCAAGAGCAGCAGAAACACCCATCATTATCGCTATGAATAAGATGGACCTTTACGGCGTTAACCCCGACCAGGTCATCAAGCAGCTCTCCGAGCAGAACGTGCTTGTTACAGACTGGGGCGGCGACGTTGAGTGCGTAAGAGTTTCCGCAAAGACAAGGGACGGTATCGAGGACCTTTTGGAAATGATACTCCTTGTGGCAGAAATGCAAGAGCTTAAGGCTAACCCCGACACACGTGCAAAGGGTACCATCATCGAGGCAAGACTGGATAAGTCCCAGGGTCCCGTTGCAACTATCCTCGTACAGAACGGTACGCTCCGCGAGGGCGAAACAGTTGTTGCGGGTATGACGTTGGGTAACGTAAGAGCTATGTTTGATCACAACGGCAAGAGGATCAAGAAGGCAGGTCCTTCAATCCCTGTTGAGATCACAGGTCTCAGCGACGTTCCTCAGGCAGGCGACCTTATATTCGCCATAGAAGATACAAAGCTCTCCAAGACAATCGTTGAGGAGCGTATCAGCAAGCACAGAGCAGAGATGCTCAACGCCACAAAGACGGTTTCTCTTGACGATCTGTTCAACCAGATCAAGGAGGGCGAGATGAAGACCCTTAACCTGATCATCAAGGCAGACGTTCAGGGCTCCGTTGAAGCTGTAAAGCAGTCATTGGAAAAGCTCAGCAACGAGGAGGTCAAGGTTTCCTGTATCCACGGTGCTGTAGGTGCCATCACAGAGGCAGACGTTTCTCTTGCAAAGGCTTCCAACGCCATCATCATCGGCTTTAACGTAAGAACCATCGGTAACGTTGACGACATCGCAAAGGAAAGTGGCGTTGACGTAAGATGCTACAGCATCATCTACAACGCTATTGACGACGTAACTGCAGCCATGAAGGGTATGCTTGCTCCCGTTTATAAAGAAGTTGTTCACGGCAGAGCAGAGGTAAGAATGACGTTCAGAGTTTCCGGCGTTGGTACTGTTGCAGGCTCCTTTGTTATCAAGGGTAAGGTTGCAAGACACGATAAGGTAAGGATCCTCCGTGAGGGCATCGTGATCTACGAGGGCGAAATGGAATCCCTCAAGAGATTTAAGGATGACGCCAAGGAGGTTGCCGAGGGCTTTGAATGCGGTATCGGCATAAAGAACTACAACGACATCAAGGAGATGGATATCATCGAGGCTTACGCACTTGAGGAAGTTGAGAGAAAGTAATAAAGGTAACGGTGACTAAATGAAAAGCAAGGTAAGTCATAGTATAAAGCTTGAGCGTATGCAGCAGCAGATACTTGAATATCTGGGCAGATTGATACACGAGGAGGTCAAGGACCCCCGTGTATCACGCCTCACCTCAATAGTAAGGGTGGACGTTGCTCACGATCTGAAGTACGCAAGAGTTCATGTTTCAACATTGGGTTCACCCAAGGAGCAGCAGGATGCTATCGAGGGCTTGAACAGCGCAAAGGGCTTTTTGAGGTCCAGGCTTTCCCGCATTATGCAGACGAAGATCGCTCCCGAGATCGTTTTTGTAAGCGATACCTCCATGGAGTACGCCGCATATATACAGAAAAAGCTGGAGGAGCTCAATATCCCCAAATCAGATGCGGAGGATGAGGAGGAATAATATTCCTCCTTTGGTTTAATATGAGTAAGTTTGACAGTTTGTATATCGCCGCAAAGGAAAAGCTCCTGGCGGCAAAAAACATAGCAATGGTCACCCACATCAATCCCGATGGGGACTGCACAGGCGCCGCGCTGGCTGTAAGAAAGCTTCTGCTGGCTCTGGGCAAGGATGCCGACATTTACAACGAGCAGGGATTTCCGTCCTTTATGGAGTTTTTGCGAGGTGATGCGGTATTCAACAGGTACACCCAAGAGGACGGCGTGGAGTATGACCTTACCGTATTTATCGATTGCGGTAATATTGACAGAGCAGGCAAGGTAGCATGGGTGTGCGAAAAGAGTGATTTTATAATCAATATCGACCATCACTCAACAAACCCCATGTTTGGCGATATAAACATTGTGGACAGCACTGCGTCCGCATCAGGTCTTTTGATATACGACTTTTTTAAGGCGTGTGGGGTAGAGATCACATTGGAGGTGGCAAATTTCCTATACGTTGCAATTATGATGGATACGGGCAATTTTTCATACTCCAATACGGACAAGCGCACTCACGACGTGGCAGGTGACCTCCTTGAGTTGGGTGTTGACCCTTCCGTTTTGACACAGAAGATACTGCGAAGCACCACCTACAACAAGCTGAAGCTGACTGCGATGGCTATTGATACTCTCCATATGTACTGCGACGGCAAGATCGCAGTGATCCACGCATCCAAGGCTATGTATAACGCCACGGGCACGGATTCATCCGATTCCGAGGGCTTTGTGGGCATGATAAGGGATATCAAGGACGTAGGCTTTGCGGTATTTCTCCGCGACACTACCGATGGCAAGCTTGTAAAGGTCAGCATCCGATCCAATCTGGACGTTGACGTAAGCAAAATAGCCGCAGAGTATAACGGCGGCGGACATTACAGCGCCGCAGGCTGCAGCATAGAGGGCAAAATACCCGATGTGGAGGAGATAATAGTTAAAAGACTGTCGGAGGAGCTTTAATGAACGGCGTTATTAACATACTCAAGCCGCCCATGATGAATTCAAGCGCAGTTGTGGCGGCAGTAAAACGCATAACGGGCTCTGCACACGTTGGTCATACAGGTACGTTGGACCCCAACGCCGCAGGTGTCCTGCCCATTGTTATAGGCAGATACACCAAGCTTGCGGAATACTTTTTGGCAGACGAAAAGGAATACATCGGTGAGATCCTTTTTGGAGTGGAAACCGACAGCTGTGATACGGAGGGCAACGTGACAAACACCTCCTCAAACATCCCCACGGACGACGAAATACTGGCAGTTTTGCCCCAATTCAGCGGAGATATAGTGCAATACCCGCCAACGTACTCCGCCATAAGGATCAACGGCAAAAAGGCTTACGAGCTCGCAAGGGAAAACAAAGAGGTCAATATTCCGCCAAGGGACGTCCACGTGGATGAGATAAGACTTCTGCATCGCACAGCACCAAACAGAGTGACCGTATCCGTAAAATCCTCCACGGGCACGTATATCCGTTCATTGGCAAGGGATATAGGCAGGGCAACGGGCTCTGCGGCGTGTCTTTCCGTGCTTGTGAGGACAAAATGCGGCAATTTCCCCATTGAGGAGGCAGTAACGCTGGAGCAGCTGGAAAGCGCACAAAGGGTAGGAACGGAAGGAGAGCTTTTTACAGACCCAAACAAGGCTTTGTGCTATATTCCCGAGATCGTATTGCCCAAGCATATGGAAAAACGGATACTTTGCGGCAATTATATCCCAACCAAATGGCTTGACAGTATGCCAAAGTGTGATAATACAGAGAATTTGTTCCGAATAACGGTAGAGGGTGAGCTTTTGTGTCTTGCAAGGCTTGATACTGCCCCCGACGGAGAAAGCATTATTCAACCAACGAAGGTGATTGCAGAGTGATCGTTCTAACAAATGTAAAAAAGAATAAGTCAATAGGAATATGCGCTCCATCAGACCTGAGCGATACGGACAGCATCGTTCTTGCGCTTGGAATGTTTGACGGCGTACACATGGGGCACAGGTTGCTCTTTCAAAAAACGGTAGAGCTGGCAGATGAGCTTTGCGCTACTCCGTCAATGCTGACATTTGAGCATCATCCCTCAAATATTATTGAAAGCAGAGAGAAGACCCCCATACTTTCCACAGTCAGAGAAAAAGCACAGCTTGCCGCCGATTGCGGCATCAGGCAAATGATACTAATGAGCTTTGATGAAGATATGAGGGACATGGAGGCGGAGGATTTTATCAATACCTCCATTCTCAGCATGAACGTTGCCGCAGTTGTTTGCGGATATAATTACAGATTTGGTAAAAATGCCAAGGGAGATCACAAGCTTTTGTCCGATATATTGGGTAAAAAAGGCATAACCGTTGCTGTGGTGGACGAATGCAGGCTCAATGACGTCACAGTAAACAGCACGTTGATACGCCGCATTATCCAAAGTGGCGACGTAAAAGACGCGGCAAGGTATCTTTGCCACCCTTACACAATAGGTGCAAGCGTTGCCCACGGATACCAAAGAGGCACAAAGCTGGGCTTTCCCACGGCAAACATGGTCCCGTCGGAGGAAAAATGTCTGCCCCCAAACGGAGTTTACGCATCCGTCACGTATGTTGACGGCACGGGGTATCCCTCCGTTACCAATATCGGCACAAATCCCACCTACAATAATGCGAGTACAACGGTAGAAACTAACATCTTTGATTTTGACCGCGATATTTATGACCAATACATAACCGTATGTCTTATAGAGCAAATAAGAGGAGAAAAGCGTTTTTCATCACCCGAGGAATTAAAAAAGCAGGTGGATGCGGATATATTGACCGCAAGAGAAATATCCCGCAGTTATAAAAATATGTAACAAACGAGGAGCAAATAATTGCTTCTCGTTTTACGGTCTTTACCCAATTCAGCAGGATGCGTTTTCCAGCTGCGTTTTGGTCTGCTTTATGGCGTCGCAGGTTGCCGCCTTTACCTGATACCAGCCGTGATTCTGCATTTCTACAAAAATATCGTGCTGGATATCGTGCTCCTCGCTGAGGATATCAAGGGCAAGGCACTTTATTTCCGGGTGGGCACACTCGTTGGCAAAATTGTTATAGTTTCCCGTAACAAATTTTTGCGACATGAGCACGTCCGTCATCTTTTCCTTGTCGGAGTAAGTGGTATTATTCATAGGTGGGTATCCTTTCGTTTTCAGTTGAGCTGAGCCATCAGCTTATTATAGTGCTGCTGATGCTTTTGTGCTATCTCTTTGCACTTCTGACTGAGGTGCTGGTCAGAAATGGTCTGTGCGTAAACGTTGTATTTGCATATGAGTGCTTGCTCTGTGGTGATCTGATCCTTGATCGCCGCAAGCTCCTTGTTAGTAAGATTTGCCATTGGGAGTAAGATCCTTTCAGTTATTTGCGATGCAATCATTGCCCGCATCAATAGTATCGGCGCAAAGTAAAAAAATATACCTAACATACGTTAGAAAAGTAACGTGCCGCCCTACAAAAATTCAAAAAATATGTTATAATAGATAAGAAAATAATGAATACAGGAAGAAACCGCTTTGTTAAAAAATAAACTGTCAAAAAAAATATTATCGCTGCTGATCACGGCTTATATATTTACTGCATTCTGCAATGTTGAGGGCTATGCTGCCGTAAAGGTCAGTCCCTTGCCCGAGCTTCAGTCCGACTCTGCAGTGCTCTATACGATAAACAATTCCAAGGACATAATATCCCACAACTCCGCAGAGAAAAAATATCCCGTGTCAATGGCAAAGCTGATGAACGCCATAATTGTCATAGAAAATGCGGATACGGGCGCTGATTTTCGCCCCAAGCAGACGGAAAAGGTAACGGTAGGCTACGAAATAGAGGCAATAGGGCACGACTATAATCTGGCAGGCTTTAAGGTGGGTGACGTTGTTTCCGTGCCCGACCTGCTGACAGCCATGATCGTGTGCGATGCAGACGACGCCGCCATAATCCTCGCCAGATACATAGGCAGAAAGGTTCTTGGCGGTGTGGCGGACTCACTTTACAAGTACGACCGCAAGGCCATTGACCATTTTGTTGACATGATGAACAGCCGTGCCGAGCTTATAGGTCTCAACAGCACCATGTTTGGCAACGCAACGGGCTTTAAGGGTGGTCACATATCCTTTTCCACAGCGTCGGATATTGCAAGGATATCAGCGGTGTACCTTAGATATCCTTTTCTGTGTGAGATATCAAGAATAAGCAGTAAGGATTACTGGGACGTCAAGGGAAAAGCACCCATTGGGCCTACCAACGGAGAGACTCCCGAGCTTTCCGATGCGGATATCGCAAGGACAAAGCTTTGGGTAAATCAGAATGAGCTTATCAACATCGACGGCAAGTATTTTTATGAGGGCTGTAAGGGCGTAATGGCAAGCTACGGTCAAAGAACCTACGAGGTTGATGACTACAACGGCGATACCAAGAACGACTTTGTTACGATCGACTACGCAGTCGCTTCCGCCTACGTTGAATTCAACGGCATCAAAATGATCGCCGTGGCTTACGGCAAAACTGCCGATGACGTTTTTGGTGATATCACCTCGATGATAGAATACGTAAAGGAAAACTACGTTCTGCACACATATACGGAAAGCTACCAAAAGGTCACCTCATTCCACGTGGAAAACGCAATGGACCCGTCCAATGCTCATCTTGAAGTTATTACAGAGAGAGGCGGCACGTACCTTTCCAGGATAGACGAGCTGCATCTGTTCAACCACGTTATAAAGATCAACCCCGCATACAGCGTTCCCACGGAGGATAATCTGTACGAAACGTACATATCACCCCCTGCAGGTATCACAAAGGGTGATATCGTAGGAACAATGGATATATACTACAACGCCATGTATATAGACAGCGTGGTTCTCTACGCAGGGAATACCGTACCGGTGTATGAGCCATTGCCCGATATCAACGGCAGCACGTGGGAATTTTCCGATCTTTTCAAGATAATATACGATATGGGCGTGGTGGCACTTATAATTCTGATACTGTACTTTACGCTCAAGATATTTATAAAGATACGCCGCCACAAAATAGAGATGAGGCGTTACTCCGGCAAGAGAAAAAAGCGCCCCGCCCGCAGATATTCAAAGGCAAAGAGAATAAGATAATATATCATATTTATCGGCACGCA
This sequence comes from Clostridia bacterium, assembly GCA_017935525.1. Taxonomy (GTDB): domain Bacteria; phylum Bacillota; class Clostridia; order HGM11327; family HGM11327; genus SIG351. Next base: position 6,824 of record JAGBHJ010000217.1, read on the forward strand.
CCCACACGGCAGCGTGCCGATGCTTTATACCCATGCTGCTAAAAAAGCCAAAAACTCGGTTTTTACTGTTGCAATATTATGGGTTTTATGGTATAATAATTACATTATGGAATGAAGCTTCGCTTCTTCTGATGTAATTATTGAACCA
>JAGBHJ010000218.1 GCA_017935525.1 Clostridia bacterium
CATACTTATCGTTTTCAATATCCAGCAACGGGTCTATTGCCACGGTGTAGCCGTCAAGCCCCGTAATGCTCTGCCACTCCTCCAGGGAGTAATACTTGCCGTCCAGCTTTGTAAAATACGGCGCCTTGCCGCTGATATCCCACACAAAATTGCCCTCTGACAAAATGCTGGGGTTTGCAAGCCGTCTGGGTGTTGCCTCGGGGAAAACCGTTTCTCCGTCCGTCACCAACAGATTGCCCGTAAACAGTATTCCAAAGTGGTTTTCATCCCTGGTGACGTTCAGCACCGCATCGCCCGCAAAGGCAAATATGTTATTTCTTACCACGTTGCATGAGCCGTAATGCTGATGGTAGCAGTTGGACTTTGCTCTGTAAACGACGTTATTTTCCACCGTAATGTAGCTTGAGCCCTCGTCCGTGTAGATACCCCAGCCGCCGTAGTGAGCAGGCGTGATGTCGTGTATGTGGTTATTCGCCACAACGGTGCCCTTCTGCTTACCCAAAAGGTATATACCTCCCATGTCGGAAAGCTTGCCCATGCCTATGTGATGGATGTGGTTACCCTTTATAATATTCTGATTCGTGTTTGCCTCGTGGTAGCCCCAATCCCATCCGCAGGAGATGCCCGTATAATCAAAGTGGCATATCTCGTTGTCGGAAAACTCGCAGGAGTTAACAAAATTCGCCAATATTCCGCAGCCTGCGGCGTATCGCTTGCCGCCGTGGGATATCTTGCATCCTCTGACTGTGATATTATGGGTATATTTTTTCTGCTCTGCCTCGTCCTCGGAATATCCTACACCGAATATCTTTACACCGCCTGCGCCCAGCTGGGTCAGCTCGGAATTCTCTATCCTTATATCGTGGGTATTTTTCAGCACAGAAATGCCGTGGACGCCCACCATCGTCACCTTGCAATCCTCAATACTGCAATAGGATGCGTTTTCAATCTCCACAGCAGCGTGAGCCTTGTTGACGGATTGCTCATCAGATGCAAGTCCGTTGGAGGAATAATCCCCGCGGGAAACCATAATGTCAAGGTTCTTAAGTCTTACATTCTGTACGGGATACTCCTGGCTGCCGCGGATAGTGATTATCTTGTCCACATCGGGAACAAACGCCTCAATGTTGTCCTCAGTCTGTCCTTCAATAGGAATATAATATACGGTCTTTGTTCCTCTGTCCAGATACCACTCCCCGGGTGCGTTGAATGACTGAGGCAGGTTTTCTATATAATACCTCAGGTCGCTGGACGCACCGCCGTTTTCGTACACGGAGGTGATCTGAAATCTGCTTCTGTATTCCATCACCAGCTTGCCCGTCTGCCTGTCGTAGCTCTTGATGGGCGAATGCTCGTCTATCCAGTAGTGGTAAAAGGATATAATGCCGTCCTCAAGACCCTCAATTCCCTCAAGGTCCTCCTTGTGGGCAATAAACCAATCCGAGCCGTCACCCAATCCACCCGGAGTTTTTGCAGTTTCCACCGCCTCCAAAAGCCTCTCACCTTGCGGGTAACGGGTGAATGAGCACTTCTTGCCGTCAATGTAAAGGTCGGTGTATTTATCGCCATCCTTTAAGCCCTCATCCACACAGCTGATGCAATTTACACCGTTGAATACGTCCTTTTTCCAGCCGGTGAGCCTTCTGCCGCCGATGATCCTTGCCCTTGAATTGCCGTAGGAGCGAACGGTCAGCCCGTCAAGACACCTTGCCCTGCCGTTTGAAAAGGATATAGTGCTTGATGTATAGTAATCCCCCACGATGGCAATGTCCACAGGCTGCTTTGCGCCCATCATTCTCAGATCGTTGACCTTTTCCAGCGCGGCGTTGATGTCCTTTAGCGGGCCCGAGCCCTTGCCGTCGTTATAAGGGGCATAGCCGTTGTAATTATTGTGCCCCTGCGCCTGATTGACGTATATAGTCGATGCAGTAAAGAAGTTGTACATAGTCCCTCCTGTTATATTTGATAGTAACTATCCCGTTTTGTTTATTGTAACACAAACGCTGATATTTTTCAACAAAAAACCTTTACAAATTTTCTCAAATTTTAGCAAATTAGGTATTGACAAATTTTCTGTTTTGATGTATAATATACGTGTTCTTGAGGAACAACAATGCGGGAGTGACTCAGTGGTAGAGTGCCACCTTGCCAAGGTGGAAATCGCGAGTTCGAATCTCGTCTTCCGCTCCA
>JAGBHJ010000219.1 GCA_017935525.1 Clostridia bacterium
CTATTACCGCCGCATCAAATGTAGAATAGCCCTGGGCAAGCAAAGAGCCTATAATTCCCGAAAGCACGTCCCCACTACCGCCCGTAGCCATGCCGCAGTTGCCCGTTGTGTTAAATACGCATCTGCCGTCGGGGGATGCTATCACCGTTACGTGATCCTTAAGCACTACGGTAACGTTGTACCTTTGAGCAAATTCCAGCGCTACGTCCCTTTGGTTTTCGGTGATGTGGCGGACGGTGTATCCCGTCAGCCTTGACATCTCACCGGGGTGGGGCGTGATGACGCAATTACCCTGGGCAAGCACCTCGGGATTGTTGCGGATAAGGTTGAGTCCGTCAGCGTCCACCACGATATTGCCGCCAAAGGTGCGGATGATCTGCGGGATAAACTCTGTTCCATCGGCGTTAAGGGAAAGCCCCGGCCCGATGACCAATGCAGTCTTGCCGTCGCAAAAATCCATAAGCTCCCTGCTGTGGCAAAGCGCGCCCTTTTGATTTTCGGGCATGGGGCAGGTCATCTGCTCGGTGAGCTTTACCTCAAAAATGGGGTTGAGGGATTGGGGTACTGCCAGCTGAATGATGCCTGCACCGCTTTTTTGTGCCGCCGTGGCACAAAGGCAAGCCGCCCCCGTCATACCCACGGAGCCTGCAATAATGCCAAGCTTGCCAAAGCTACCCTTGTGGGATGCCATAGGTCTGGGCTTAAGCATTGCAGAGATCTCCTTGGGGGAGAGGACCTGCTTTTGCTGTGAATTTGCGGCAAAAACGCTGTTGGGGATGGATATGCTCTCAACGGATACGCTCTTGTAATGCTCCCTTGCGGGGGAGTACAAAAGCCCCTGCTTGTACGTACCCAGCACCACCAGATGGTCCGCCATTATTGCGTTGCCGCAAACTGTGCCGTCAAGGGCGTTGATGCCCGACGGTACGTCAACGGAAACCACCTTCTTGCGGGAGAGGTTGACGGTGTCAATAATCCCGCTGACAGCCTCGTTTACGTTACCCGTAACACCCGTACCCAAAATAGCGTCAACTATGACGTCTGCCCAAAGTGCATTGCGGCAAACGTCCTCTTGGGTACACTCCAATAAATGATCAACTCCGAGCTGAGCCGCAAGCTTGTAATTGGAAAGGACAAGGTCACGCATTCTGTCTTCTCCGCACAGGGAAAGCACCTTGACGTCGTACCCCTTGGCAAAAAGATGCCTTGCGGCTACCCAGCCGTCGCCGCCGTTATTGCCGGAGCCTGCAAGCACAAGTATCCTGCTTGCGGAGTCAAAGCTTTGGGTTATATATGTAGCAACGGCTGCCCCTGCGTTTTCCATCAAAAGCAGTGTGGGCATGGAGTATTTTTCTGCCATGAGCTTGTCTATGGTGTTCATTTCTAACGGTGTGTCAACGTACATTTTGTGTATCCTTTCTGTTATTCTGTTGGGCTCGCCCGACATTTATATTGTTGACAATGCTGACCGCTTTTATACAGAATAAGCGGTCAGCGGACGTTTTTTATCAGTTGTAAATATTCTCTCCGTCAAATACAAACACGCCCAGGGATTCGCCGCCGGAGCCGCCCTGGCGAAGCCAATCAACGTATGCTCTCTGCAGACCCGTGTTGTATGGGAGCTTGTCAAGATCGCCGTTGTAGGTGTTCCATGCTCTGCCGAATACGCGGTAAAGGTCATTGTTGCCGCTGTGCCAATGGAGCAGACGGAAATCCTTCATAAAATCTCTGATGTTGGAGGTTTCGGGCAAGAATTTTTCGTGATCCTTGCACAAAAGCCATGAGCCACAGGTGAATACTGCATTGCCTGTCTGTCGGAAGAAGTCGTAAGCCTTTTTGTAGGAGTCCAATCTCTTTTCCTTTGTGATGGAGTCGCCCTCGGGGATGTGCATATTGATGGCTCTGCAGCCCTTTTGATCTCGACACCGTTAATAACAACGGGCAATTCATCTGCGGTCATTGTGATGATCTCAAACTGCAATCTGCCAAGTCTGATAATCTGTCCGTGGAGGGATGCTTTTATCCAACCAAACTCCCTCAAGCCCCAATGTCCATACAGTCTGTGGCACATATCAGCCCAGATGGAAATATCCAGTATCTGATCCCAAAAAAGCTCCTCTCCCCAGCCTCTGTTTACGTAGATCTGCTTTGTGTGGATGGACCATATTTCGCATATCAGCAGCACCAGCATGTCCTGACTGACGCCCTTTTCTTCAGCAAGGGCAAAAATCGGCTCTCGCTGGTAATCTGTGCCGTTGCAGAAGCCGACAAAAAGCTCCTCCACCTTGGCTGCAAAGTCCTCATCCGCAAAAATCTTCTCCAGCAAAGCGTCGATCTCTACAACTGCCTCCGGGTTCATGCGGTTATATTCGTTTACTTTTTTTACGTGGTCTAAAATCAATGATTTATCCATAATACTATTCCTTTCGGCTGTCGGATTAAAATACTGAGTTTATTATACAATATTGTATTTTTATTGTCAAGAAAAACTTGACGCCTGTGGTAAAAATACTTGATTTTAAGTATAATTTAATGAAAATGTGGTATATTATTACTGTTGACTTATACATAAACGGATAGGAGAAGCATCATGTATTCAAAGAAAATATCGGATCATATAGAATCACAAAGAGAAAATATGCTGAGGGACATTGCAAGGCTCATTGCCATCCCCAGCGTAAGGGGAGAAGCAAAACCGGGCTGCCCCTTTGGCGAAATGCCTGCAAAGGCGCTGGCTGAGGCGCTGGAGATCTGCCGCGAGTGCGGATTTGAAACGGTGAACGTGGATAACGCCATTGGCTTTGCGGATATGAATTCCAACCCTACGGAGCTGGGCATACTTGCCCATGCGGACGTTGTGCCCGAGGGTGACGGCTGGACGGGTGCCCCGTACAAGATGGAGTATATCAACGGAAATATTATCGGCAGAGGAACAAGTGACGACAAGGGACCCATGGTGGCGGCTATTTACGCAATGAAGGCGGTAAAGGAGCTGGGCATTCCGTTGAGCAAAAACGTAAGGATGATAATCGGCTCTGACGAGGAGTGTGGCTCGGGTGATCTGCCGTACTATTTTAGTAAATACGAAACACCCAAGTATTCATTCTCTCCCGATGCGGAATTTCCTCTTATAAATATAGAAAAGGGAAGATTTGCCCCTGCCTTTGAGTGCGAGGTTGAGGATGAGGTAATAATCAGCTTTGACAGCGGAATTGCTGTAAACGCAGTGCCCCATATTGCAACGGTCAAGCTTTGCGGGGTTGATATGGTCGCTCTGCAGAATGCTTGTGACGACGTTGCGGCAAAGACGGGCGTAAGCTTTGATGTCAAGGAGGAGGGCGGTATTATTACATTGACTGCCAACGGCAAGGCGGCGCACGCATCCCTGCCCGAGCTGGGAGTAAATGCGTTGACGGCAACACTTGAGGTCATCGACGGACTGGCGTTGGAAAGCCCTCTGGCAAAAAAGCTCTCCGCACTTTTGAAGCTTTATCCCCATGGCGACACAAGGGGACAGGGCGTTGGCGTTGCAAGGACGGACGAGGTTTCGGGCAGCCTTACAATGTCGCTGGATATTTTGAAGTATGACGGCAAAAAGCTCTGCGGCAATATTGATTGCAGAATGCCTGTAACGTCAACTGTTGAGAATACGGCTGACCCCGTGGTGGCAAGGCTGGAGGAGATAGGCATGACGGTGACGGACCGCCACGTAACGGCTCCCCACCACGTGGACGAAAAGCTCCCCTCTGTGCAGACTCTGTTAAAGATGTATGAGAAGCATACGGGCAATAAGGGCGAATGCATGGCGATAGGCGGCGGCACGTACGTGCATAATATTGAAAACGGCGTTGCGTTTGGTTGTGTGATGCCTGAGGTGGATACGCATATGCACGGCGCTGATGAGTTTATGCCCTTTGAG